>JAAENL010000296.1 GCA_024224435.1 Halieaceae bacterium | reverse complement strand
GCGAGATAAGGTGACAGTTAACTTATCTCTTAATCATAACAGCAATGAAATAAGTAAACTGTCACCATAATTCCGAAGCGAGGAAAATCGTCGAGACTGACAGCGCGAATGCTGATGCACAATCTACATCGATACCATCGACTTCCGCCGGAAATGCGTCGGAAACCATGGCGGCAACGTCAACAGCCGAGACATTGGAAGAGGCGTTGGACGCTGCTTTCCCTGTCACTCCAGAGGCTGAAGGCGAGCTCATATTTGTTACCGGGCGCGTGCTGGATGTCAACGGCGCACCTATCGCCGATGCTGCGGTCGAGTTCTGGCAGACCGATGTCGATGGCGTCTATGATCATCCCGGCGATCCCACCACGGCAAGTCGAGATCCTGCCTTCCAGTTCTACGGCACATCAATCACGGGCGCTGACGGACGGTACAATTTCCGCACCGTTGCTCCAGGCTACTATGAGCCGCGTCCAAGGCACATTCATCTCAAAGTCAAGCGTGACGGCGCTACTGTACTGACCTCCCAGTTCTATTTCGAAGAAGATCGAGAGAGTCTTGCCAATGAGGGTCTCTTTGCCCAGGCAGGCGAACAGGGTGATCTATTGGTACTGGCGGAGGTCGACCGCGCCGATCTCGGCGGTGTGTCCGTGTCCATCCTTGCCAATGACCTTGTGATCGACACCGGCATCGGCGCGGGCGAGCTGACCCTAACCCCGTCTCAAGGCGAGGGGCCATACTACCCGCTGGTCAATGTGGCGGACTATGACAACGATCTCACAGTGGTTCCATAGCAATTTCTCTTGAGCAAGCGCCAACACTACTTGGTTGACACATTATGCAAACAGTGGGCAATGCACCTCGGGCGACAAAGTAGCGCATTGTCCAATGTTTGAGTGTCGTCCCTACCAGTACTTTTTGGAATGGGACGCTGATTCACGCTGATAGACATCGACTTCATAATCCCAATGATGGCGGCAGGCCAACGATGTGAACTTCGGATAGTCAACCGTTTTCGTTGCGATTTTCGAAAAGCGTAAAGTATGGTAAACTCGTCCCTTGGACACAGGCCGCGTTACTTTTTGCGCAGAAACTGTGCTTTCTGCTCAAGCTTCACCTCAACACCAAGCAAACACAAAGCATTTCGTACAATATCAGACAGTTTCCGTGGCATGTTCACGCCACTTCTGTAAAATAGTCATCTTCGTCAAGCTCACCAACGATAGCGGTTTGTACAGTGCAAACGTGTATCTCCGTCGGTAACCCTTGTGACAATTGCGGATGCGTTCTGGATGAAAGCAGAAAACCTCATGACCGAACAAGCAACCGTAGAAGCCAAACTCAGATCCGAGCTTGTGGCCGCCCAACTGCGCCTAGTTGAATTGGAGGCTGACCTGGCTGCGCGGGATCTCTACCAATACGATGATATCCCGCGCCTGGTCAAGCAGACCGAGGAGCGCGACGCTGAACTGGCCATCATCAGTAGCGTGCAGCAAGGTTTGGCCGCTAAGCTGGATATACAGGCCATCTATGATTTGGTGGGCGAGCAACTCCGCGAGATATTCGACGCGCAGGGCGTCATCGTCAACTACTATGAACGCACGACAAATGTCGTCCACTTGCTCTATTATCTCTTTCGAGGAGAACGGATAGACGCGCCCGACTTTGAGCTTGGCCCGGGTTTAACCTCGCATATCATCCAATCAGGCGAGTCCCTGCTCATTAATGAGCACGCTAGCGCAAAGGCCAAGGAATATGGTGTCATATATGCGCCTGGTGAGGATGAAGATGATGTTAAGTCCTGGCTAGGTGTTCCATTGTTGACGGAAGGCCAGGTGATCGGGGTCATCTCGATCGAGAATTACGCGCGCGAACACGCCTACAGCGAGTCGGATGTGCGCTTGCTAACCACCGTGGCTAACAGCATGAGTGTGGCGCTGGAAAACGCCAGACTCTTTGACGAGACCCAACGCCTGCTCGCAGAGACTGAAGAACGTAACGCCGAACTGGCCGTCATCAACAATATCCAGACAGGGCTGGCTGCCGAACTGGAATTACAGGCCATCTTCGATCTCGTCGGCGACCAACTGCGCGACATCTTTGATGCACAGGTGGTCATGATCGGCACCTTCGACCACGATGCTGTATTCGAGCAGATCAACTATATGATCGAAAACGGTGAACGAATTTTCCCCGATCCCCGTCCGATTGAACCCGTCCGTAGGCACGTCATCAAGACGCATCAACTGCTGTTGATCAATGAGAATCTTGAAAGAATTGTTGCGGATATGGGCTCGGCAGCGGTCCCCGTCCCAGGCACTAGATTTCCCAAATCTCTTTTATATGCCCCGCTGTTGGTCGGCGATACTGTGCGAGGCCATGTCAGCCTACAGAACCTGGATCGCGAACATGCCTTTAGCGACAGCGACGTGCGCTTGCTGACGACCCTTGCCAACAGCATGAGTGTTGCGCTGGAAAATGTACGCCTCTTTGAGGCCGAGCAGGCGCAAGCCCGGCGGCAGGCAGCTCTCTTCCGCCTCAGCGCGGTGCTGGCCGCGGCCAACGACGAGGAAGAAGTCTGTCGTCAGTTGGTCACCGGCCTGGCCGATGAGGCGCTGGGCTATGCCTACGTCGGCGTCTTGCTGCTCGATGAGGCTACGGGCGAGCGGGTGGAAAAAGCCAGCGCCGGCGGCGTCAAGGATGTATCTCCGGTGCGTTTGGCGCCAAGCCAGGGGATCAGCGAACGGGCGCTGCTCGATGGTCAACTGCATTACACGCCGGATGTGACCAAGATCGATGCCTATGTAACCAACCTCGATAGCGGGTCCGAGGTCGATAGCGGGTCCGAGGTCGATGTACCGCTCAAGATTGGGTCAGAGTTAATCGGCGTACTCACGGTTGAGAGCCAGCAGCCAAGCGCCTTTGACCAGCGCGATTTTGACACGCTGACCGCGGCCGCGGCCCAGGCCGGCGTCGCGCTTGGCCAGGCCCGATCTTTGGCCCAGACCCGTCAGCGCGCTGCGGAATTGGCCACGATTAACAACATCAGCGAGGCCATCAGCACCCAACTTGAGTTGGACGGGCTCATCGAGCTGGTCGGCGAGCAGATTCGCCAGGCGTTCTCGGCCGATATTGCTTATGTGGCGCTCCACGACCGTGAAATAAATATGATTAATTTCCCCTATGAATATGGCGATGACTCAGCACCTTTGCCCTACGGCCAGGGGTTGACTTCACGCATCCTTGCCACCAGGGAGCCGTTATTGATCAATCAACAGGTGACCGAGGAAGCCTCGCGAATGCAGATTCATTCACCCGGCAAAGATGCGCTTTCCTATCTGGGTGTGCCCATCATTGCCGGCCAGCGCGCCGTTGGTGTGTTGAGCGTGCAGAGCACCCGCCAGCAGGGTCGGTTCGATGAATCGGACCTGAGTCTGCTCAGCACCATCGCCGCCAACGTGGGCGCGGCGATGCACAACGCCCAACTCTATCAGGAATCACAACGGCGGGCCGAGGAGATGGCTGCTTTGACCGAGGTGGGCCGCGAAATCTCGGCCACCCTGGAACTCGACATCATGTTGGAGCGGATTGCCGCCCACGCTCGCAATCTGTTGGGCGGCGACAGCAGCGCCGTCTACCTGCCTGACAGCAGCGGTCAAAAGCTGGAGGTTATCGTCGCATTGGGGCGGGTGGCGCCCCAACTCAAGGCTTCGACACTCTCGTTGGGGACAGGCATTATCGGCGATCTTGCCCAACGGGGCGAAGCCGGCATCATCAACGACGTGAGTAACGACCCGCGCGTGGTCCAGATCCCCGGCATACCGGAAAATGAAGAGGAACGTCTTCTTGTCGTTCCACTGCTCTCGGGCCAACAGGTCGGCGGCATGATGGCCGTCTGGCGCACCGGTCCTCGACGTCCCTTTAGCCAGGCTGACCTGAATTTTTTGACCGGTCTCGCCCGGCAAGCGGCCATTGCCATGCAGAACGCACGCCTCTTCGAGGAGGCCGAGATCGCGCGCGCGGCGGCCGAAGAGGCCAACCAGACCAAAAGCACCTTTCTGGCCAATATGAGCCACGAATTGCGCACACCGCTCAATGCCATCATCGGTTTCACTAAGATCGTGCGCCGGCGCGGTGCCAAGGTGCTGCCGGAAAAACAGACCGACAATCTCGGCAAAATCCTCGTCAGTGCTGAACATCTGTTGGGGCTTATCAACACCATCCTCGACATTGCCAAAATCGAAGCCGGGCAGATTGACGTGACACCGTCCACCTTTGAAGCTGACCGGATGGCCGAGATGTGTGCCGTCACCACTCAGCCCCTGTTGCGCCCCGGGGTGGAACTGGTCAAGGATATCGACATTGATTTGCCACCTGTTACATCGGACCAGGATAAGATCAAGCAGATCCTGCTCAATCTGTTGAGCAATGCCGCAAAATTTACCCATGAAGGCCAGATTGTGGTCTCCGTTCAGAAATCCGTGCCGAACAAGGATGAAGCGGTTGCAAATGCCGACTGGCTTGTGTTCTCGGTCGCCGACTCAGGCATTGGAATGTCGGAAGAGGCGTTGGGACGTATCTTCGAAGAGTTTCAACAGGCCGACAGCAGCACGACACGCCAATATGGCGGCACCGGGCTGGGCTTGTCCATCAGTCGCAAGCTGGCGCATCTGCTTGGCGGCGATCTGACGGCGACCAGCATCGAAGGCGCGGGGTCAACTTTTGCGCTGACTTTGCCGCGAAAATACGGTGAGGCTGCAAGCCCTGTTCAGACTGAGTCGACTCCGTCCCAGTCCTCCGGGTCAGCGGATGAAGGCGCACGGGCTTCCGACGCCCAACTTACGGTGCTGGCGATCGATGATGACCCGGATGTGATCTATCTGTTACAGGAAAACCTCGGTGAAGCCGGCTATCAGGTGATTGGCGCCGCAAGCGGGGATGAAGGGTTGAAAAAAGCGCGCGCGCTGCGGCCCTTTGCCATTACACTTGACATCATGATGCCTGACAAAGATGGCTGGCAGGTGCTCCATGAGTTAAAAGCGGACCCCAAAACCCAGGACATTCCTGTCATTGTGCTGACCATTGTGGACAAGCAATCTCTTGGGTACCGATTGGGGGCGACCGACTATTTGGTCAAACCGTTTGATGATGAATCGGTGCTGGCGGCGTTGGGGCGGCTGGCAGATACGAATGGCGGGACTGCACTCAAAAGACTGCTGGTGGTCGATGACGATCCCCAGGTGGTCGACATGATTCGACAGCTTTTGGAAGCCTCGCCCTACGAGATCGACACAGCTGCTGACGGCGTGGCCGCCTTGGAATCTATTGAACAAGCACGACCGGATGTCATATTGCTGGATATGATGATGCCCCGGTTAGACGGGTTCGGTGTTATTGAGCGCCTCGATCAGGATGCCGGCTTGCGCACAATCCCAATCATCGTCTTGACGGCCGCGACGCTGACGGATGAAGAGCAGGCGCGACTCGCGGAAACGGTCACAAAGGTGGTCCAAAAGCAGAGCTTGGGTGAAGGCACATTGATTCAAGAACTGCAGCGCGCCCTACAAGTCTACAGCACATGAACAGTGCTTACGGTGAGCACAGGCACGAGGAAACGGTATGAAGAAGATCTTGATCGTTGAAGACAACGACCTAAATGTCGATCTGCTGGAACAGCTTCTCGAAGATGAGTACGAGTTGTTCATCGCAAACAATGGTGCTGATGGTGTGGAAATGGCCACCCAGAAACGGCCGGACCTGATTCTGATGGACATCTCGCTGCCGATCATGGATGGGCATGAAGCAACCCGGCGGATCAAGGCAATGGCGGAACTGGAGCACATCCCCATCATTGCGCTGACCGCCCACGCCATGAACAGCGATGAAGAGAAGGCGCGGGCGGCCGGTTGCGACGACTTCATGACCAAACCGCTGGACGACGACCTGCTCTTCGAGAAATTGGACCACTATCTGGATGGATAACTGTAGCGTTGTGCGCTGATGTCCGGCGCGCAACGCTTTGGTTTCGTTGAGGTTGGGAATGGATACACACATAATTTTGATCGTTGATGACGAGCCATTCAACGTCGATTATCTCGAACAAGAGCTGGAGAATATGGACTACGCCACGGTCAGCGCGTTCAATGGCCGGGAGGCGCTGACCCAGGTCGCCGCAGAATCGCCGGATGTCATATTGCTCGATATTATGATGCCGGAGATGGATGGTTTTCAGGTCTTGGAATTGCTCAAAGCCGATAAACGCTGGCGCAACATTCCGGTGATCATTATCTCCGCCATGAACGACATGGACAGCATCGTGCGTGGCATTAAGCTGGGTGCTGAGGAATACCTGCCCAAGCCCTTCAATGAGGTTTTGCTTCACGCCAGGATTGAAGCCTGCCTTGAGAAGAAACGTTGGCGCGACAAAGAACAGCACTATCTGGCGGAGATTGAGGCTGAAAAAGAGAAATCGGAACGACTGCTGCTCAATGTGTTGCCAGCCTCAATTGCTGAACGACTCAAACAGGGCGAGCAGGTGATCGCCGACAGCTTTCAGGAAGTTACGGTGCTCTTCGCCGATATCGTGGGCTTCACGCCCCTGTCACGCCAGATCGGCCCGGAGGCTCTGGTCACCCTGCTCAATGAGGTATTCTCCGCGTTCGACAGCTTGGCCGTGCGCTATGGTCTGGAAAAAATCAAGTCCATAGGTGATGCATATATGGTCGTGGGCGGCATCCCAAGCGCAAATTCGGAGCACGTGCATGCAGTCGCTGAGATGGCCTTGGAAATGCGCCAGGCAGTTGCCGATCTTGCGGCCGTCCAAGAACAGCCCCTCAATATTCGCATAGGTATCCAAACTGGACCGGTTGTTGCCGGTGTCATCGGCAAGTCAAAGTTCAGTTACGATCTCTGGGGTGATACAGTCAATATCGCAAGCCGCATGGAATCCCATGGTCTTGCTGGCCAGATTCAGGTTGGGGCGGAAACGTTTCAGCGGCTGTGTGGTGACTACATTCTTGAAGCGCGGGGCGACGTGGATATCCGTGGCAAAGGCCTTGTGTCAACCTATTTGCTGATCGGGCATGTGTAGACTGACGATCGAGGAGATCAACAGACACTGATGAATCAGCGACAAGTAATGGACTTGCTCAACATCCGCACGGGTGAAGGCAAGATGGTCTTCATACTTTTCGGATTGGCGGTGCTGGAGTTCCTTGCCAATGCCCTTGCCCGCACTACCACCTATGCTCTATTCCTCGCCGAATTCAATGCCCAAACGTTACCCTATGCCTATATCGGCGTGGCCATCTTTGCTACGTTGATCTCTTATGCCTTACTGAAATTAACCGACCGTATCTCACTGGCCAATGTGCTGCTCTCCAATTTTGCATTTGTTGCCGCGGGTATAGGAAGCATAAAGCCCCCCATCTCAAGAAGCCAGCTGTCCTGATGGCGTTTTCTGCAGTCAATGGTGAGCGAT
>JAAENL010000295.1 GCA_024224435.1 Halieaceae bacterium | reverse complement strand
GTGTGTAGCCGCTGGTATCGAATCCTAGTTGCTGGGCATAGTCAATCAGTGTTTGGACACCTAGCCGCTGCAGCAGGCGGATCGATACCAGGTGGCGTGATTTGGTCAATGCCCAGCGCAGGCGGGTAGGGCCATAGAATTTGCCTTCGTCATTTTCTGGTCGCCAAAGATTCTCTGCCCCCTGACCTTCCATCACGATGGGTGCGTCGTTGATCATGGTTGCCGCAGTGTAGCCGGCGTCAATAGCGGCACCGTAGAGAAAGGGTTTGAAGTTGGAACCGGGCTGTCGTCGAGCCTGCGTGGCGCGGTTGAACTTACTTTGCTCAAAGCCCATGCCTCCAACGATACTGACGATGGCTCCATTGTCGGGGTTCAGTGATACCAGCGCGGCCTGCGCAGCAGGCACTTGTGCGAGAAACCAATCTTCATCTTCACCCTGAGTGACGCGGATCAGGTCACCGACAGCGAAGACCTGCCCCGGTGTTTTGGGCGCAGCGCCCCGGGCGTTCTCCGAGAGATAGGGCTGTGCCTGCCGAATACCATTTTCAAATGGCAGTTCCGGTGTGTCGCCCTCACTAAGTAGCAGGCTGACGCCGTCTTCCCCAACGGCGGTAACAATAGCGGGTACCAGGTGGGCGATGTTGGGCGTTTTCTGCAAGGCTTCCCGCCACAGACTTATGGTGTCTGAAGCACTGTCCTGGGGCGGAAATTGCCCCTCTGGTCCGCGATAGCCATGCCGTTTATCGTAACTTATCAAGCCGTCGATAACAGACTGGCTGGCAATCCGCTGCAGCGCGCTGCTAATCGTTGTGTAGACATTGTAGCCGTTGGTATAGGCGGCCATGCCGTAGCGCTGGATCATCTCTTGCCTCGCCATCTCAGCGGCATAGTGCGCGGCGAAACCAAGCTTGGCTCCGTGCAACCGCGCATTAACGGGCTCGCTCAGCGCATCTTCGTACTGCTCCGGGGAGATATAGCCCAGCCCGTACATTCGCCCCAGGATCCAGTCGCGACGCTGCCGACCGGCATCAGGGTTGCTCACCGGGTTAATGCGTGAAGGCGCCTTGGGCACTCCTGCCAACATGGCGTGCTGGGCTAGGCTCAACTCACCGATGCTCTTGCCGTAGTACACCTGGGATGCGGCTTCAAAGCCATAGGCCCGGTGGCCAAGGAATATGCGGTTAAAATACAGAGCCAGAATTTCCTGTTTGTCCAGGTTGCGCTCGATCTCGATAGCCAAAAGGATTTCGTTGAACTTTCGGATAAACGTTTGCTCTCGGCTAAGGAAAAAATTTCGTGCCACCTGCATGGTCAGCGTGCTGCCACCGGAGCCTTTTTCTCCAGTTAGTAGTAGCTCAGAGACCGCTCGAGCGAGCCCCATAATATCGATACCGCGATGTTGGAAAAAATTGTCGTCTTCAGCCGCAAGCAGGGACTGAACGAACTGGTCAGGGATCTCGCTATAGGGCAGCGGTCTGCGCTTCTGCTCACCAAACTGGCCGATCAGTTCGCCCTCGCGGGTGTAGACCAGCATGGGTGTTTGCAGTTTTACCTCTCGCAGGGTTTCTACGTCCGGCAGGCCTGGCGCGAGATACAAGTAGACGCCAGCGAGCAGCCACACCGAAGAGAGCAGGCCGTAAAGGAGCACTCTCAGAATCAGACGAAAAAAGCTCATTTATCCCTTTTGAAAACAGTTACTTATTCGCAGACGCTGCGAAAATGGCACGAGTTAATTGGTAATTATAAGCTTTTTTTTAAGTTTGATATATTTTGTCCGTGGGTTATCTTTAATTAATGTAAATAAGTATAAAAGTAACCTAAGTTAGTGAAACTGATAGGGAAAAATCTTGTTAGAGCTATTTCGAAAGGGCAAGTCGGCTCAAATTCTTGGGCTAGACATCAGTTCGACGACAGTGAAGTTGCTGGAGTTGAGCCGGACGGGTGGCGGTTACCGAGTTGAGAGTTATGCGGTGAGCTCGTTGCCGCAAGACGCCGTGATCGAAAAAAGCGTAAACGATGTTGACGGGGTAAGTAATGCGATTCGCACGGTTTTGGCGCAATCGCAAACCAAAGTAAAAATCGTGGCGGCCGCGGTGGCGGGATCCTCTGTTATTACCAAGTTTGTGGATATGCCCGAGGGCCTCAGCGATGACGAAATGGAGCTCCAGTTAGCTCTGGAGGCCGACCAGTACATCCCCTACCCGCTGGAAGAAGTGTCGATGGATTTCGAGGTACAGGGCCCTTCACCCGACAATGAAGGCCGGGTAGAAGTCCTTCTTGCGGCCTGCCGCCGGGAGACGATTGCGGCGCGGGTGGAGGCGATTGAAGGCTCTGATCTGGAGCCGAAAATTATGGATGTAGAAGCCTATGCGATGGAGCGGGCCTATACCCAGCTGCAATCGCAACTGGGCTTGGGTGAAGAAAGCACCGTCGCCATAGTTGATATTGGCGCCACAATGACGACCCTGAGCGTGCTGCATAATGGTCAGACCATCTATACGCGAGAGCAGTTGTTTGGCGGCAAACAGCTGACCGATGAAATTATGCGGCGCTACGGCCTCCCGCTCGAGGAAGCGGGTCTTGCCAAGAAGCAGGGCGGATTGCCTGACGACTACGAGCCAGAAGTGCTTGAACCGTTCAAGGATGCCGTCGTTCAGCAAGTTCAGCGGTCACTGCAGTTCTTTTTTTCCTCCAGCCAGTATAACGACGTCGACCACATCATACTGGCCGGCGGGGTCGCCTCCATGGACGGGTTGGAGGGGTTAGTCCAAGACCGGCTTGGGACATTGACGTCCCTTGCCAACCCCTTTGCTCAGATGTCGATTTCATCTCGGGTAAATACCGTGGCCCTTAATGGCGATGCGCCGGCAATGATGATCGCCTGCGGATTGGCCATGCGGAGCTTTGACTGATGGCACAGATCAACCTATTGCCATGGCGCGAAGAGCGGCGCCAGCAGTTAAAAAAGGATTTTTTCGTTTCGGTTGCCCTCGTGGCGGCACTCGCAGGTGTCCTTGTTTTGCTGGGTGATCGTATTGTCTCCAGCCAGATTAGCGATCAGGAGTCGCGCAACGCGTACATGACTCAAAATATCAAGACATTGGATAAGGCCGTGCGTGAAATTCGCGATTTGCAGAAGCGCCGCAACCAGTTGTTAGACCGTATGCGCGTTATTCAAGAGCTGCAGGGGAACAGGCCGATCATTGTGCGTGTGCTTGATCAACTGGTGCGAACGGTGCCCGACGGAGTGTTTTATAAGAAGCTTGACACAAGGGGTAAGCAGATTGCGATTGGTGGAGTAGCCGAATCCAACAACAGAGTGTCTAGCCTGATGCGTCGGTTGAGTGCATCGGATTGGCTGGCAAAACCGAATCTGGACAAAGTGAATGCTGCGCCCGCGTTTGGTGATCAGGCGAATAATTTCGAACTGTCGGTACAGGTCCAGGCCCCAAAGATCGATGAAAACGAGTCGGGAGACTGATGACCCATGGCATTTGAAGATAGCCTACAGGCAATGCGTGAATTCGATCTTTCCAGCCTGGAGTTCGACAATATCGGAGCCTGGCCAACGCCCGCAAAGGTATTCGTTAGAGTAGTGCTGTTTATCGGTGTCATCGTCGCGGGTTATTACTACGATATCGAGGGCTTACAGATTGAGTTGGCCCAGCAGGAGGCCAAAGAGGTCAAGCTGAAGAAAGAGTATGAGCAAAAGGCATTTCAGGCGGCTAACCTCGACGCTTACCGGCAACAAATGGTGGAGATGGAAGAGTCTTTTGGCGCCCTGGTGAGCCAGCTGCCCAGTGATACTGAGGTGCCGGGCTTGCTGGAGGATATTACGAACAAGGGGTTACTCAATGGCTTGCAGATATCTTCCATAGACCTGCAGAGAGAACAAGCTAAAGAGTTTTACATCGAGCTCCCGATTGAGATCAAGGCGACCGGTTCTTACCATGACTTGGGGGCGTTTGTGAGCGGGATGGCAGGTCTGCCCAGAATCGTGACGCTGCACAATTTTGAGATTGTAGCGAAGGGAAAAAATACCAACGAACTGGATATGAAAATTTTGGCGAAGACATACCGCTACCGGGATGAGGACGCGTCCTGATGAATGCGCTGCTTCGAACTTTGCTGTCTACGAGCGTATCAGTGTTTGTTCTCACCGGTTGCTCCAAGGCAGATTTTTCGGATCTCGACACCTTTATGGAGGAAAAACGGTCTCGCCCGGGCGGTATTATTGCGCCTATCCCGACGTTTAAAGCCTATGAAGCGTTTGCTTACAGTGCGACAACATTACGCAGTCCGTTTGATCGGCCTATCCAGGTTCGTGAGATTGCTCAGTTGCAGGCTGTGTCAGCGATTAAGCCGGACGAGAACCGCGCCAAGGAATTTCTCGAGCAGTTCACGTTCGATTCATTACAAATGGTGGGTACGTTGGAGCGAGATGATACTAGCTGGACCTTGATTAAGGATCCGCAGGGGGGTGTGCATCGTGTCAGGGTTGGCAACTTTCTGGGGCGTCACCACGGCAAAATTGTCGATATGACAGATACGTTCGTCGGGGTGGTCGAGATTGTAAGCGATGGCACAGCGGATGGCTGGGTTGAGCGCCCTCGGGCAATAAAGCTTAGCGGTGGATAGACTGAGTTGCGACATTGGCGTCGTGACAAACGCAAAAAAATAGAGTTGGAGACAACGGCCGTGGGGACAAAACGTAGGTATTTACACAGTGGTTTGCGTAGCGCGCTTGCCATGCTCGCGACGGGTTTTTTCGCCTGCGCAGCCATCGCCGCGCCAACGGTCCAGGATATTGAGTTCAGCTCCCGGCCTGGCGACAAGTTTGAGGTTCGGCTGGAATTTAATGAAACGCCGCCGGATTTCAAAACTTATGCTATTGAGAAACCCGCTCGCATTGCGGTAGATTTTCCCGAAACCGGCAGTGCTTTGGAACAAAAGCGCTACTCGCTGCCCTACGGTAACGCGAAAAAGGCGGTTGTGCTGGAGTCGGGCGACCGAACACGGCTGGTGCTCGAGCTGATTAAACTAGTTCCCTTCGATACACGTGTAGACGGGAACAACCTGTACCTTTTGCTTGGTCAGGAGGGCACAGACTATTTGAAACCCGTTGGTGAGCCGTTGCAGGTCGAGACAGCAGTGGTGGAGGTTATCGAAGAAGATTCGCGCATCAGGGATCTGCAGTTCCAGCGCACCGGTGACGGTGAAGGCAAGTTGATACTGGACCTGACCGACCCATCAGTCGATGTGAATGTGTACAGTGAGAGCGGCAAGATAAACGTGCAGTTCATTGACACTGCAGTCGATGAGCGTCTTATTCGCCGCTACGACGTTACCGACTTCGCGACGCCGGTCGAGAGCGTGGAAGTGAATAGCTCCCAGCGAGGCGCCACTTTAGTACTGGATACAAGCGGTGACTTCGATTACCTCGCGTATCAGACAGACAACCAGTATGTAGTTAGCGTCAAACCGCTGTCCAAGAAAGAGCTGGAGCGGCGCAAGAATGAATTCAGCTACGTCGGAGACCGGATATCACTTAATTTTCAGGATATTCAGGTCCGCGCGGTACTGCAGTTGATCGCTGATTTTACTGAGATGAACCTGGTTGCCAGCGATACGGTGACGGGGCGTATTACCCTGCGTTTGCAGAATGTGCCGTGGGATCAGGCTTTGGAACTGGTGCTGAAGACCAAGGGGTTGGACAAGCGTCAGGTGGGCAATGTTTTGATGGTGGCGCCGGCAGCCGAGATTGCTGAGCGAGAGCGCCAGCAGATCGAGGCCAATAAGCAAATCGCCGAATTGGCGCCGCTGGTATCAGAGTTTGTTCGAATTCGATATGCCAATGCCAGCGATCTTGTTCAGTTGTTCGCCGCAGGCTCTGAGGATGGCGGCAACCTGACATCTCCTCGTGGCTCCGTGGTGGTGGATGAGCGAACGAACTCATTAATCATCACCGATACAGCGGCAAAACTCGTGGAAATTC
>JAAENL010000294.1 GCA_024224435.1 Halieaceae bacterium | reverse complement strand
TTTCACGGGAGAGGCAAAACGGAAATGACCGGCTTTGTCTGCCAGGCGCTTGGCCTCCTGCAGCAGAGACTCCCAGTCCTCGGTGGGCAGCCCTCCGTTTTCCCAATCGGTACGCGCGTGCTCCCGGCGATGGTCGAAGAAGCGGTTGTTATCGTTCTGCATCTGCAGCGGCAGGATATCGGATTCGATGAAGGCATCGAGCTCTCCAAGGTAGTTCTGCAGGTCTTCAGGAATATCAAAATTCATGATCGAGAGGTTCTCCAGTGGCGGCGCCCAGAGGCTATTACTGTGCCATATGTCGGGGGCCATGAGTATAGCCCTTGCGAGCGGGCTCGGCGCAATATCCGCAGGCTGCAGGCATCGAAGCCAATGACAGCGGAAGGTAAACTAATACCGGTTCGGATATGCGCGCGAGATGGGTGCGAGGAGCGGTTTCAACTTTACCGCGCGCCCCTTATAATCGGGGACTATTATGCCGCGGCCCGGCTCGGGCCACGGCTTCGTGAGGGAGTGCATTTTGCCCGCTCAGTGGCTACGCAATAGCAATGCAGCACCGGGGCGCCTGGGTCACCTGGTGTCTCCATTAATGGAACTATTCTCCGGGCCATCCGGGCAGCGGCGGCTGCGGCGCGGTTTGATGGTGATTTTGCTCCTGTGGGCGATTTTTGCGCTAAGCCGACTGATCTGGGCTTTGGTGCCGATAGCGGAGCCGGTGCCCGAATCGATGCCCGAAGTGATGAATCCGGTGGTCAGCGGCAGTGCGCGGGTCGGTGCAGAGCCTATCGATATCGACCAGGTAGTGGCCTGGCATCTTTTTGGTAAGCCCGGTGCAGCCGTTCCGGTATCAGTTGAGCCTGTGAAAGCCTCGCAGGACAGCGCCCGAGAGGGAATTGAGAAGGGCGCGCGCGAGACCCGGCTCAACGTGGTGTTGCGTGGTATTGTGGCGTCGACAGAAGATGGGCTCGGCCGTGCGGTAATTGAGTCGAAAAAGCGCCAGGCCGTCTACGCGGTAGGCGACAAGTTGCCTGTGCCGGGCAGGGTGGAACTGGCCAAGGTGATGCCTACCCAGGTCGTCATCGATAACGGGGGTACTTACGAGCTGCTGGTGCTGTTCGATAAGTCGGTTATCAGCAAGGCGTTAACTGCCGAGCCGAGACCTGCTCCTGCAGCTGTCAATCAGGCGGAAAAACGTGCGGATGCGCAGACCACGGAACTCGCGCGCAGTTATCGGGAGCGTCTGTATGAGGATCCCCAGTCGTTATCCAGCGTCGTCAATGTTGCTGCGGTTCGGGACGATGGCAGTCTGCGCGGTTACCGGGTGAATCCGGGCAGGGACAGGGAACAATTTGCCCAGTTGGGGTTCAAAGCGGGAGATCTTGTATTGGCGGTAAACGGTGTCAATCTGGATAACCCGGCAAACACAATGGTGTTGTACACTGGCCTGCGCGACGCCAGCGAAGCGGTATTCGAGATTGAGCGTGATGGTGAGCAATTAACGCTCAGTGTGAATCTGGACAACGGGGCGACAGAGTGACAATAGAAAGAAGGACGACGTGTCAGTGACCACCAATTCAAGAGTTCGCCTTTTGCCTGCACTGGCCGTGATGATGGGTCTATTGCTCGGTAGTCTTTCTGCGTGGGCGCAAGATTACACGGTTAATCTCAAGGACACCGATATTCAGGAGCTCATCAAGTTCGTGGCTGAGGTGACCGGTGCAACCATCGTGGTAGACCCGGCAGTGAAGGGTAAGGTCAAGGTAGTGTCCACTCGCCCGGTTTCGGCCAGTGAGCTGTACGAACTGTTTCTCTCCATCCTCGAGGTGCACGGCTACACCGCCGTGCGGTCGGGTGATGTGGTGCGAGTGATACCGAGCAAGGACGCGCGCTCATCACCAGTGAGTGTGCGTGACGAGGCCACTGGGATCAGAACTGAGGAGTACATGACCCAGGTGATCCGGTTGGAGAATATTTCCGCTGCCAAGTTAATTCCAGTCCTGCGCCCCCTCGTGCCGCAGCAGGCACACATGGCAGCTTACGCGCCCAGCAATGCCATTATCATTTCCGACGTCGCATCCAACATTGACAAAATTTCCAGCATTATTGATCGCATGGACAAGTCCGCTGTACAGCAGACGGACATTGTCAAATTGCGCTACGCCGTCGCAGACGACGTGGTGAAAATGTTGGATAAACTGAACAAGTCTGAGGCCAAACAGTCTGGCGGGGAGCCCGAGGTATTACTGGTGGCTGATTCTCGCACTAACAGCGTGTTGGTGAGTGGTGATGAGATTGAGCGTGCCCGTTTGCGCAAGCTCATTAACCACCTCGACACGCCGTTGGAGCAGAGTGGCAACGTCAAGGTGATTTATCTGGAGTACGCCGAGGCCACAGAGATAGCGGATGTGCTGACCCGCGTCATGAAGAACATCAGTGATCTGGAGCCAGAAGAGGGCAACCCCGCTCGGAGACAATCAGACTCTGCCACTATTGAGGCGGACGAGGGCACCAATGCCCTGATCATCACCGCAGACGCCGATGAAATGGCGGCGCTGGAGGCGGTTATTCATCGCCTCGACATCCGCCGGGCTCAGGTGCTGGTGGAGGCGATCATTGTCGAGATGGAGGTTATCGATGGACAGGACCTTGGCCTGCAGTGGTTGTTTGCAGATTCCAACGGTTCCTTTGGCAGTAACGTCAATGCCAACGACACCCGGACCCAAAATTTGGCCAACGCGATTTTTCCGGGCCAGGACAACGCTGCCTCCAACCGAGATAACGATTTTAATCTTACCGATGTTGCGGGTGCCCTGGCGGGTACGCCCGGCTTGTCCTTCGGTTGGGGTCAGATTGATGACAGCTTGACCATGGTTGTCATTCTCAATGCGCTGAAGGAAAGGCAAAATGCCAATATCCTGTCTACGCCAAGTATTCTTACCCTGGATAATCAGGAAGCGTTTATTACGGTGGGGCAGAACGTACCCTTTGTGACGGGCTCGTTCACTAACACGGGCGGCGCCGGCTCATCGGTAAATCCTTTTCAGACCATTGAGCGTCAGAATGTGGGCATCACCCTTACAGTGACGCCTCATATCAATGAGGGAGACGCGGTCGTGTTGGATATTTCGCAGGAGGTCTCCAGCCTCAGTGGCCTGTCGGTAGCCGCTTCAGACCTGATCACCAACGAGCGCATGATTCAGACAAAGGTCCTGGCGGTCGATGGCGAGATCGTCGTACTGGGTGGCCTGATCAAGGACGACGTACAGGATGCGCAGCAGAAGGTGCCCTTCCTCGGTGACATTCCCTATCTTGGGCGCTTGTTCCGCAGCGATCGCGAGAGAGTGACCAAGCAGAATCTTATGATATTCCTGCGCCCCACGATTATTCGTGACAACAAGCAGCTGGCCGGCGCGACCGCGCAGAAATACAGCTATATTCGCGATCAGCAGGCACTGCGCAAGGCCCAGGGTCTGCTCTACCTCGATGATCAGGATATACCTGAGCTGCCCGAGTGGGAGTCGCAGATACAGGAGCTGAAAACACTGAGTGCCCAGCAGTCTGGGGCCGACGGTCCCGGTGCTCCCACGCCTCCAGCGGAGACGCCGTGAGCGCGGAACCACAGGTAGATACGGTGAGCGGGCCCGATCCCGTTCGCGCCGGTCTGCCGTTTACTTTTGCCCAGCAGCACAATGTATTGCTCGACAGCGCTGAGGACGGCTCTACTGTGGTTGTGTACACCGGGCAGCCCTCTGTGCAAGTACTGGTTGAATTGCGGCGTTTTGTTGGCATTCCATTTGATCTCCAGGAGGTGCCTGAAAATGACTTTAAGCGGCGCCTGACACTGGCCTACCAGCGCACTGACAACGAGGCGGTGCAAATGGCCGAGGACATCGGCTCCGATGCGGATCTGAGTCGCATCGCAGACGCCATACCCGATGCGGGTGACCTGATGGATGCGGAGGACGACGCGCCTATTATCCGCCTGATCAACGCCATTCTGTCCCAAGCCGTGCGCGAACAGGCCTCAGATATACACGTCGAGACGTTCGAGGACCGGCTCAGTGTGCGTTATCGCGTAGACGGTGTTCTTTCGGAGGTGCTATCACCCAAACGCATGCTGGCGCCCTTGCTGGTGTCTCGTCTGAAGGTGATGGCGAGACTGGATATTGCGGAGAAGCGGGTACCACAGGACGGCCGTATCTCGGTGAAAATTGCTGGGCACGCTGTCGATATTCGTATGTCTACCATTCCTTCCGCCCACGGAGAGCGGGTGGTGTTGCGCTTGCTCGATACGGCCGCCGGCCAGCTCCAGTTGCAGCAATTGGCGATGAATGAACAGGTGCTGGGTGCCTACAAAAAACACCTGCACAGTCCCCACGGTATCATTCTGGTGACGGGTCCTACCGGCTCCGGTAAAACCACAACGCTTTATGCGGGACTGGGGGAAATCAACGAATCCTCGCGCAATATATTGACCATTGAGGATCCGGTGGAGTACATGTTGCCCGGCATCGGTCAGACTCAAGTGAATCCGAAGGTGGACATGACGTTTGCCCGGGGGCTGCGCGCTATTTTGCGGCAGGATCCTGATGTCGTCATGGTTGGCGAAATCCGGGATATCGAGACGGCTGAAATTGCCGTACAGGCCTCGCTTACAGGTCACCTCGTTCTGTCGACGTTGCATACGAATACCGCGGTTGGCGCGATAACCCGTCTAAAGGATATGGGAATTGAGCCTTTCCTGCTCTCTTCGAGTCTGGTCGCCGTCATGTCCCAGCGTCTTGTGCGCCTGCTTTGTAGTGAGTGTAAGGAGCAGGCCGAGCCCAACGGTGCGGAGCGGCAGCAGCTGCATCTTGACGACGGCGAGCAGGCGAATATTTTTCATGCTACTGGCTGTGAGGCATGTAAGTACACAGGGTATCGCGGGCGTACTGGCATCTATGAGTTGATTGAAATTGACGATGCAATGCGCCAGCTAATTTACGAGAGCGCGAATGAGCAGGATGTGCTGAAGGTTGCGCGTCAACACTACCCGGGTATCGAAAACGATGGCCGACGCCGTATCCTGGCAGGCGAAACCAGTATTGAAGAGGTCATGCGCGTGACCTCCATTGTCTGACTGGCGGTGAACTGAGCCATGACCGCTTATCGGTACCGGGCGCTCAACGCCGACGGCAAAATGGTAAAGGGTGTATTGGAGGGAGACTCCGAGCGCCAGATTCGCGGGCAATTGCGCGGCAAAGAATTGCGCCCCGTCGAAGTTGCCGAAGCCAATCGCGTCGAGAGTAACAAGGATCGCTTTAGCCTCTCCGTCTATTTTTCCCGAATCAGCGTTGGTGACCTGGCGCTGATCACGCGTCAGCTCGCCACGCTGGTTGAGGCTAATTTGCCGCTGGACGAGGCCCTGCAGGCTACGGCGGAACAAAGCCGCAGTCCGCGTATTAAAGGCATGTTGTTACAGGTGCGTTCCCGGGTCGCCGAGGGGCACACACTGGCCTATGGCATGGGGGAGTTCCCGCGAGTATTCGATGAGATGTATTGCGCGATGGTGACCGCCGGAGAACACGCCGGCTATCTTGGCCCCGTGCTTGAGAATCTGGCGGACTATACGGAACAGCGGCAGTTCACCGGTCAGAAGCTTAAAATGGCTATGATTTACCCCTTTATACTGGTCGGCGTGGCGGTCGCAGTGATTTTTTTGCTGATGGTATTCGTGGTGCCGGAACTGGTCGGCATTTTTGCGCATAGCGATCGTGATTTACCGGTGCTGACCAAGGGTTTGATTGTGGCCAGTGATTTTTCGCAGCAGTACGGGCTTTGGGTGGTGCTGGGCGCAGTGACGTTTACCGTTTTGTTTCGACGCTTTCTGCGCCCGCCCCAGCGTCGCAAGCGCTGGCACCGACTGTTGCTGCGGATACCGGGTTTATCTCGGTTGCTCATCGTAATGGACACAGCGCGTTTCGCCTCGACACTGAGTATACTGATGGCCAGTGGAGTGCCCCTGTTGGAGTCATTGCGGATCTCTGGACAGGTGATGGTCAACCTGGTGTTACGCGACGACAGCGAGGAGGTGGCAGAGCACGTGCAAGAGGGGAGTAGTCTTAACAGGGCTCTGCGTGAGAGCGGCCGTTTTCCGCCCATGATGGTGCATATGGTGGCAAGCGGCGAAACCAGTGGTGAACTCGAGACCATGCTGGAGCGCTCGGCGACCAACCAGGAACGCGAGCTGGAGATGACCCTGGGCACCTTGATGAGTCTGTTCGAGCCGCTGATGGTGGTGTTTATGGGTGGTATGGTACTGACGATTGTGCTCGCTATCCTGCTGCCCATATTCGATTTAAATACAAT
>JAAENL010000293.1 GCA_024224435.1 Halieaceae bacterium | reverse complement strand
TGCGCTGTGCTCGGCGCCGGAGTGGCCGCTGCCGCCTGATTAGCCATAAACATACGTTACCTTCGAAAAAGGCGTAATTAACTAACAATCGTTAGTATAACGCAGCACGAGGCAGGGGAGCCAGCAACGGGGCAGTTGACAAGTATCAGGCCAATGTGAATAATCGCGCATCCTGATTTTTCGACCCTGTAGAGGTAGTGTCCCGTGGCAAATTCACCCCAAGCGAGAAAACGCGCCAGACAAGCAGAAAAGCGCCGCGCGCACAACGCCAGCCTGCGTTCCGTGGTTCGCACTGTGATCAAAAAAGTACATGCCGCCGTGCAGAGCGGCGATACGGAAGCGGCCAAGGGGGCTTACTCCGAAGCCGTTCCCGTCATCGACCGCATGGCAGACAAGGGCATCATTCACAAAAACAAGGCCGCAAGGCACAAGAGTCGTCTTAACGCGCAGGTGAAAGCGCTGTCCGCCTGACACAAATCTACCAGACACAAAAAAGCCGGCGTATGCCGGCTTTTTTGTGTCCTTCAACGCCGTATTCCACGGCAACCTATTGGCACGCCCTCAGTCTATGCCGCAGTACTCGTCTTGGCTGCCTCCGCCTCCTCGTGCTTGCGGGCAAACTCTTCGAGCATGCTCTGCTCATGGGACTGTGCCTCAGCCGTATCCAGGGGCCGCTCAAGGGAAGACCAATCAATGTCACCGTCGGTCGACAGGTTTTCGTATTCCAGTATACCCAGCTCTTCAAACTTTGGACGTATGCGGTCGGTTAATAATCCGATACGGTTCAGGTTAGGTATTACACGCTGGAATAACAAATTACGGAAAGTGGACATGACAAAGCCGTCCAGCACTTTCTTTCGCGCCTCTTCCACATCCCAGCCAAAATGCCGAAATACATCGGTAGCGATCAGCCGCTCGCGACTGATGGCACACGCCTCGTAGGCGAACTGGGCACGCTCGTCCCGCTCTTCATCCGTCAGGGTGGTCAAAAACTCTTCGAGATAATTAACGCCAAACGTGACATGGCGTGCTTCATCCCGGGTCACGAGGTACACGATATCCTTGAGAATCGGGTCGGATGTGGTTTCGCGGGCGGTCGCAAAGGCAGACAACGCCAAGCCTTCAATCACAATTTGCATGCCGATAAACTTCATGTCCCAGCGCTCATCGGTCAATATTTTGTCGATAATGCTCTTGAGGTGCGTGTTGATCGGATACATCAGCCCTATACGCTTTTGCAGATATTTATTGAACACCTCGACGTGGCGCGCCTCGTCGAATGTCTGCGAGGCCGCGTAAAGCTTGGCGTTGAAGGTGGGTGCGCAGGAGCATAACTGTGACGCCACCAAAAGGGCGCCCTGCTCACCGTGCAAAAATTGAGACAGGCTCCAGGCATTCATGTGCAACCAGAATTCCTTGCGTGTCGCCTCGTCCATCGCGAGATACGGTCCATAGTCGCTGAGGTTCATCAGCTCGGCACCATCCTCCTCATCTGGCCAGGGGCGGTCCCAATCAATGTCCATCTCCGGGTCCCAGTTGAGCTGCTTGCCCAGATCGTAAAGTTTCTTGATGCGATCATCCTGAAGCGTGTAATCCCAATTGTAGGAACCCGTCAGCGGTGTCTGAAAGATCTCCGCTACGTGATCCACATGAGCCGCTGTTAGCACTTCTTCCAGCTCCGGATTCTCGCGGGGGTAATCTGCCCCGGCAAACTTCTGAATCATACGTGGCGTCTTGTCGGTCCAATCAATCTGCATACTGTCTCTCCCTTAATTCGTGTATGACTCAACTATGCGCGATCAGGTTCCAAATCGGCAGGGTAAAGTCTTGTCAACTTACAGTCATTTGTGGCCAAATAGAACTATGTCCAATAGCAGCACACCAGCACAGTACGCTCTCATCCTGATCGACATGCTCGAGGGGGAGGG
>JAAENL010000292.1 GCA_024224435.1 Halieaceae bacterium | reverse complement strand
TTGTTTCTTGGAGCGCTTGGAGCGTGTACCGGCCATGGCCATCAGTTCGCGCTGGGTATGGGCGGCGATAAGGGCCTCCACTGTCAGCGGTGCCTGGTGCCTGGGGGCGGTGAGGCGTGGTGCCTGAGGCTTGGCTGCTGGTGGCTGTGGCTGAGGCGCTGGAGCGAGCCCTAATAGGCGCACATAGGCCGCGGCCAGGCGGTCATTCATGGCATGTAGCCACTGACCGAGCATGTAACCGGCTGTGTACACGGCCACCAGGGTTGGAGCGATGGCACGGGCCAGGGCTTCCAACCCTGTGCCAATCTCGGCACTGGTCATGATCTTCATTTGTCTAGGTGCGGAATAGTTTGTGTGTACTACCAGCGCAGGGTGAACCCTTCTTCGTTCTGGTAGTACAGGTGTATCAGCAGGCGCAGGGTGAACCCTTCTTCGTTCCTGCTGATGTACATAGTATAGCACACTAGCTGTACTATGGAGTAGTACATGTGCCACTTTCTCTACTGTTCTACATTACAGTTTGTTACGATTACGATAATACATTTGTACTCGCGTTTCGCGTGCCTGCGAGCGTGTACTTGTGCCAGTAGTACAGCTGTATCAAGAGGCGCAGGGTAAACCCTTCTCCGTTCCTCTTGATGTTTATAGTATAGCACTCTAGACTGTACTATGGAGTAGTACATGTGCCAGTTTCTACACTGTACTAGGTTACAGTTTGTTACAGATAGCGTAGTACATTTGTACTTGCGGTTCGCGTGCCTGCGAGTCGTTGTGCCAGTGGGCGGGGTGGCACAGGGGGGTACGGTTGCACTATAGTACAACTGTATCAGTGTGCAGGGAACCTACAGGTACATCCGAAACATCATCTACCCTATTACACGGGGGTAGGGGTTCAATCCTCAGAATCGCTGGAACGACTGCCTAAAAATAATACGCTACAATAAAGCTTACTGTGCTACATCCCCATGTATCGCCGCCACCGTTATTGCACCAACGACAACCCCGAATGGCTTGACTGGACCGGCATCATCTGCGGAATCGGACTACTCACCGCCCTAATCGCTGGAGCGATTGCCGCTGAATCCGCCCCACTCACCAGAAAAGGAGCCTTCTGCCCCATTGGCTACTACAGAGCATCCGCATACTGCATGCCCTTACAGCCCACAGCACCGTCCGCCATCCCCCGCACCACCAAAAACTGCCCAGTAGCCACCTACACTCAATCCAACTACTGTGTTTCGCTGGAGCGTCCCAACTAATGCTCTCGGACAACGGTCGTGCAAAAGACGCAGCGGAGCAAGCCCTAGAACTCCGCATCAAAACCTCCAGCAGCTTCACCGCGTCGGACGTAATCAAGGATGTAATAGACCAGGGCCTGACCGCCAGCGATTGGCGTTGCATCGGCAGCATGTTTTCCCGCGCCCACCGCCAAGGCCGCATCGGCGTACTGGGCCTCGCCAACTCACCCCGCCCCTCCCGCCACCACGGCGACCAAAAAGTATGGATCAGCTATGAAGCCATACAGTAGAATTGCCATGAGTTGGGTAAGTTTTGATGGTTATGCCAAAGGGACACGCAGCCAAGCACGGGCATGCGCCTAACGGCTCTCAATCTCCGACTTACCGCTCATGGGGGCACATGATTCAGCGTTGCACAAACCCCAGCCACATGAGTTTTCCTTCATACGGAGGGCGCGGCATCACATTTGACCCCAGCTGGGCAAAATTTGCCGTTTTTCTTGCCGATATGGGTGAGCGTCCTAAAGGGCAGACGCTTGACCGTACCGACCTCGACAAAAACTACACCAAAGACAATTGCAAGTGGTCAACACGCGCCGAACAAGACGCAAACAAGCGCCAAACAGTCCGTTGGCAGATGCCGGACGGCAGGATTGTCATCGAAGCCGTGATGCTCAAAGAATTGGACTTGCACCGCAAGACAGTCTGGCGCTGGAAGAAGTCCTGTAGAGTAATAAAAAGGGAAACAGACAACGTATGGCTGCTGCCAACGACCTGAGCTTACGATTTGCCCAGGGTGAAGTATTTAACAGCAAAGCCCGTTTCCGCGTTTTAGTGGCCGGTCGCCGCTTCGGCAAATCCTACCTGTCCTGCATCGAACTCCTCCGCGCCGCCATCTCCCGACCCGGCGAGGTGTACTTTTATTGCGCTCCCACCTACCGCATGGCGAAAGACATCGCCTGGAAAACCCTCAAATCCCTAGTTCCCCAACCCTGGATCGCCTCAAAAAACGAATCCGACCTCAAGATCGAACTCCGCAACGGATCTGCAATCGAACTCAAGGGCACAGAAAACGCCATGGCCCTCCGAGGCCGCTCTCTGGGCGGAGTAGTTCTCGACGAAGCCGCCTTCATGGATTCCGCCGTCTGGTTCGAGGTGCTCCGCCCCGCCCTAGCCGACAAACAGGGTTGGGCATTATTCATCAGCACCCCCGAAGGCACCGCCTCCTGGTTCTATGACCTATGGAACTACGCCGAAGACGACAAAGACTGGGCCCGCTGGTCATACACCACCATCCAAGGCGGCAACGTCCCACCCGAAGAAGTGGAAGCAGCACGCGGCCAACTTGACCCACGAACATTCCGTCAAGAATTTGAAGCTAGCTTCGAGAACCTATCCGGCCTAGTCGCCATCAACTTCAGCGAAGAAAATATCTCCAAAGAAGTCACCGACATCCCCGGCCTAACCGTCTACCTCGGCCTCGACTTCAACGTCGACAACATGTCCTGCGTCTGCGCCGTCAAAGTCGACGACGAACTCCACATCTTCGACGAAATCATGATGGTCAACGCCACCACCTGGGACATGGCGGACGAACTCAACCACCGCTTCGGCCTCACCCGCAAAAAAGACATCTGCCCCGATCCCACTGGAGCGGCCAGAAAAACCGCGGGCGTCGGCCTCACGGACCACGCCATCCTCCGCAAAGCCGGAATCAAAGTATCCACCCCCAAATCCCCCTGGAAAATCCGCGACAAAGTCAACTGCGTCAACACGGCCATCCTCGACGGCAACCAAGTCCGCCGCCTA
>JAAENL010000291.1 GCA_024224435.1 Halieaceae bacterium | reverse complement strand
GGCCCCAGGGTATCGCGTTGTAACCACGATTTCGCAGGAAACGACGCAGCTGTGATGTTGACCCATCCGCGCCCATGAAACCCGGAATAGTGATGATAGTGTGGCCATCGCCCTTGGGCAGAGTCTTGAACACGGGACCCAGCATGGCGGTGCTGCCAATTTCCAGCATCGCCCGTCCCAGTTCCATCGCACTGTGCCGCAAACGGGGCGGCCTGATATCGGGCGAGGACATGGGTGTTGAACTCGGCATACACGCTCCGCAGTAAACAATTGACTCCACCTCATTGTGGCCAGATGAATCAAAGGAATACAGCAAAACCTTGGGCGCCCGGTTTAATAATTCATGCTAGAATTAATCCTCATACAACCGTGTGCATGTTTTTTAACCAGCCCATTCCAGCTCTGACGCCGACATTGACCGACTCACGCGACACACTCTTTGCCAACCCCGCTTCAGACCGGGGCCTGTTTACTTTCAATGAGGACGTGGCACGGGTTTTTCCGGACATGATCAAGCGCTCCGTGCCGGGGTATCCCACTATCATCTCCATGACCGGTCTGCTGGCGGGAAAATACGCCATCGCCGGCAGCAACCTCTACGATCTCGGATGCTCCCTGGGAGCCTCTACCCTCGCCATGCGCCAAGCTATCCGCCAGCCCGGCTGTCGCATCATGGCGATCGACAATTCACCCGCCATGTTGCAACGCTGCCGTAGCATTATCGAAACAGACAACCACGAAACCCCCGTGGAACTGCATTGCACCGATCTGCGGGATGTAACCGTTACAAATGCCTCCGTCGTTACTCTCAACTTCACCTTGCAGTTCGTCCCCCCAGATCAGCGCGATCGGGTCATCAACGGCATTTATGCGGGCATGCAGCCCGGCGGCATTCTGGTCCTGTCCGAGAAATTGAGCTTCAACGACAAACGACTGGACGATCTAAACGTCGAACTTCACCACCAGTTTAAACGGGCCAACGGCTACAGCGATCTTGAAGTAGCTGCAAAACGCACCGCACTGGAAACCGTGCTGGTACCGGAGACACTGCAACAGCACAGGCATCGCCTGGCAAACGCAGGATTTAGCAGCTGCGATGTCTGGTTCCAGTGTTTTAACTTTGCCTCACTGGTCGCGCTGAAATGATTGACTACACACCGCTGGCCAATCACTGGCGCAACGGTGCACTGGACCGTTGGGCGCAGGTGTTGGCAACACAGGTTGAGCAAGGCCTGAGCCAGGAACGTTATGGTGACCTTGCGCGTTGGTTAGAGGCGCTGGAGGAACTCCCCGCTATTACCGCAGACAGCGTGCAGCTCAACAGCCGCCGTGTTGGGGCCGGGTGCACAACCCCATTGGACGCGCAGACGACAACGCTGCTGCGCCGCACATTGCAACGCTTGCATCCTTGGCGCAAAGGGCCATTCGAATTGTTTGGCGCGACTATCGACACAGAATGGCGCTCTGACTTGAAATGGGACCGGCTGCTACCCGCGATAGATACACTGGCCGGACGTCGTGTGCTGGATGTCGGTTGCGGCAGTGGTTACCACTGCTGGCGCATGCTGGGGGAAGGTGCCGCCGAAGTCATCGGCATCGATCCCTCGCCCTTGTTCGTCGTGCAATTTTGGGCTTTGCAGAAATACCTGCGCCAAAATAACGTGTGGGTTCTGCCCCTCGCGATGGAGCAGGTACCGAGCAAGCTACAAGCCTTCGACACCGTATTTTCCATGGGCGTGCTGTATCACCGCCGTTCGCCGTTCGATCATCTGCAGGAGCTCAGAGACTGCCTGCGTCCCGGCGGGCAGTTGGTTTTGGAAACACTGGTGATCGAGGGCGGACCGGGGAATGTTCTGGTGCCCGAGGACCGATACGCACGCATGGGCAATGTTTGGTTCCTGCCCAGTTGCGACACCCTGTTGGGCTGGCTTGCCAAAGCCGGACTGGCAGAGCCCACACTCATTGATGTCACGGTCACAACTACACAAGAACAACGCGCAACCGAGTGGATGACTTTTCATTCACTGGCCGACTTTCTCGATCCGCAGGACCCTGGCAAAACAGTCGAGGGTTATCCCGCTCCACGCCGCGCCATTGTCACGGCCAAAGCACCGGGAACGTGGACACCACTGGCATAAGCGCCCGCGCTCACTGATTAACGCACCTTGCCGGGGAGGGTAGAGTCCAGGCACGGCAAGGCTGGCCCCGCCACATCGGTTAATGCAGCGACTTGTCGACACGGTGCTCGTCAAATACAAACTCGAACACCTCCCTGTAGTTGCGTGCGCAGTGCACGTTAATACCCTCGCGCAGGTAGTCGGGCAGTTCCTCAAAATCTCGTCGGTTGGCAAAGGGGATAATGAGCTCCATGATCTTACTGCGACGGGCCGCTATGACTTTCTCGCGAATCCCGCCTACAGGCAGTACCTGGCCGGTGAGCGTCAACTCACCGGTCATCGCCAATGGTCTACGGATGCGCTCCTTGCGTGCCAGCGATACCAGAGCAGTGGCCATGGTAATACCCGCACTCGGGCCATCCTTGGGCGTAGCACCCTCCGGCACGTGCAGATGTACCAGGCTCACATCGAAAAAATCCGGGTCGCAGCCATAGTCCTTAAGATGGGCTACCACATAGCTATAGGCTATCTCAGCAGACTCTTTCATCACCTCACCCAATCGCCCGGTGAGCTTAAAACCCCGGTTGAGGGTGTGCACTTGTGACGCCTCGATCGGCAGTGTCGCACCGCCCATCGCCGTCCAGGCGAGTCCCGTGACCACACCGAGCCCACGCAGCGGACGATCCGGCTGGAAGGGCGGCCTGCCCAACAGGGAATCAATATCCTTGCGACCAACGCGTAATTTCTTCTCGTCACCTTCCAGCAAGCGCACGATAGATTTTCGCATGATACGGGCCAGTTGTTTCTCCAGCATGCGCACCCCCGCCTCCCGGCAGTAGGAGTCGATCACATACTTCAGCCCCGCATCGTTGATTTTCAGTTGTGCGTCAGTCAAACCGTGACGCTC
>JAAENL010000290.1 GCA_024224435.1 Halieaceae bacterium | reverse complement strand
TCCTGTCCATAAGTCGAAAAACGGCTGTTTCGGAACGCAACGCACATACCTAATCAACAATTCTTGCACACAAAATCACTTCTTCTGTTCTTCTGCAACGTGACTTCGCTTCAGTGTAGACCTACTCCGGGAGCAGCTGGCGCATGACAACTTTACAATCGCAAGAAGCGGCTAATTCACCTGAAAGCAGGGAAAACCCGCTAACTTGGGTGCTCGTTCTGGGCTTGTTAGCGTGGTCCTTGTTTGTGACAATGTCAGTGCAAGGGATCACGCTCTTCTTAGCCTGGTCGACCGATCTGTCCAAGCTCTTTGCCGACGCGCAGACATTGTTAGCTTTTGGCATACTCCAGCCATTTTTGATCGGATTTCCGGCCATCCTTTTGCTGTTGCTGAAAGGGCAGCGACAAACGGCTGTGGTGCGTACCGTCTTGTTGGCAGCGATCCTCTCCGGCTTTTTGCTGATCCCGCGCTTGCTTCTGAGCCCCGAGGCCGCTTCCCTGGCCGCATTCATGCGGGCGGGCATCGGCATGATCACAGGGGCCGGACTATTGGTGTGGGCAGCAAGGCGCAAGGATTTACAAATGCGGCCGGGCGCAGGGTTTGGGCTTGCCATGCTTATTGGCGTGCTCTTTCTACTGCCTTGGTTGGTTTATGGGGCGCTGGGAGATTGGTTTGATAGTTTGATCGCAGGGCTGCAAAGCGTTGCCCTGGCGCTGATGGCAGCGGGATTGGCAGCCTATCTGATGCCCCGGCTCTATCACCGGTCCGACCATCCCCATCGGAATATCTGGCTGGGTGGCGCCACCTTGGCAATCGCGCTGGTTGCACTGGCCGGAGCTTGGGGACAGATGGATTATCAGGCGCTGTTGATCGGGATCCTGCCGGGGTTGGGATTCCCTCTGGCACTTTGGGGCATCGATCAACGCCGCTATGACCTGTGGAGCGCCATACTCCTCGTCATCATCGCCACGTTCGGCGCCCTGGCCTTTGCCGATGCGCGTGAAATACGGTTGATTTTACTGCTATCTGGCGAAACGCCGGTGTGGGCTTTTCGTGCCACAACCCTCAACATTGTACTCGGTTGGATAGTGTTATGGGTGGTGGGCCTATTCAATGCCCGCTTGCTAGGCAGATCGATGACACGGTTTTGGGCTGTTGGCGCCGGCGTCGCCACCGTGCTTGCGGCAATGCTCTACCTTTTCATCGGACAGCCCCTAAGCAATGGCGACAAATTCCTCGTCGTCTTCACAGAACAGGCTGACCTTACTCCAGCGTACACAATCCATGACATCGACGAACGCCGCGCCTGGGTTTATGAGACCCTGGTAGCTCAGGCAGATGCTACACAGCCCGACCTGATGGCCTGGCTCGACCAGCGCTCTATCCCCTACACCCGCTATTATCTGGTCAATGCCATCGAAGTTGACGCCAGCGTCCTACGCCGGTGGCAACTACAACGCCGGCAGGATGTCGATCGCATCCTTTACAGCCCTCAATTGCGGCCAGTTCCAGAAGCGGCGCTGCCAGAAGCGGGTAACAGCTTAAAGCCTGATGAGGTCGTATGGGGGATAGAGGCTACCAGGGCTGCAGATGTATGGTCGGAATTCGGAATCAGCGGCGAAGGCGTTACGATTGGATTGTCTGATAGTGGAGTAGACGCCGCACACCCCGCTCTGGCCTCTACGTACCGTGGCCGCGAGAGGGGCGACGCCTATAACTGGTTCGATCCATGGACGGATAGCCCAACCCCTTTTGACGCCAATGGACATGGTACGCATACATTGGGCACGGCAGTTGGGCAACAAGGCGTTGGCGTGGCGCCGGGCGCAAATTGGTTTGCGTGCGCCAATCTGGTACGGGCATTCGGCAATGCCGCAGTCTATCTGGATTGCATGCAATTTATGCTGGCGCCGCATCCGCCAGAGGGTGACCCATTGCACGAGGGACGTCCTGACCTGGCGGCAGATATCAGCACCAATTCGTGGGGATGTCCACCTGCATTGGAAGGGTGTGACCAGTTAACGCTGTGGCAAGCAACAGAAGCGCTTAAGGCTGCGGGAATATTCTTTGTGGCTGCGGCAGGAAATGAGGGGCCCGCTTGTGATTCACTGGTAACACCCCCAGGCAACTACAAAAATGTATTTTCGCAATACCGCAAAAGTCGGCAGGTAAACCCTTATTTTACGGGTAATTCGTCCTTTCGTCTTCCGCCTCCCGGCTGAAGCAGCAATTCCAAATACGGCAATTTTGCAGGGATGACAACCTCAATTTAGGTGCGAGAT
>JAAENL010000289.1 GCA_024224435.1 Halieaceae bacterium | reverse complement strand
CTCGACATCCTTGGCCTTCCATACGGCATCTGCATTGGCGCGAGGGATTACACCAAGCTCCGCCATGGCGTCACAGGCGTGCGCCTCTATTTCGAACCAGATGCGGAATTTCGCAGCGGGCTCCCATATGGCGACCATGTCGGGGCGAGAATAACGAGAGATCATGGGAGCACCTTTTTGTGACTGCAAGACTGGTTTCCGTGCTCTTAAACTGCCCTGTGGTCAGCGACAAGCTGAAGGCCCAAAGATGAGACGCTTTGCCCTGATAGAGGCCGGATTGGTCAGCTTGGCCATTCTAGGGAATCTCTGAAGAACCTCCCATTTTTCGCCTGAGCTGGTAGGATTTCGGCGGATGACAGAGGAGCCCGCCAATGCCCAAGCAGCCTGCTATTCCTGGCCTTTGTGACGCGATGAAGAAGAAGGTGACGCGGCGGGAGATGTTCCTGACGGAGATGGACACGGTTGTACCTTGGACACGGTTGCTGGCGCTGATCGAGCCGCACTACCCGAAGTTGGGTCCCAAGGGCGGTCGCCCCCCGATGCCACTGGAGATGATGTTGCGGGTGTACTTCCTGCAAAGCTGGTACGCGCTCAGCGATCCCATGGCGGAGGAAAGTCTGTACGATAGCGAGGCCATGCGCCGGTTTGCCGGGATCGAACTTGGTGACGACCGCATTCCCGACGAGACAACAATCCTCAACTTCCGCCATCTTCTGGAGAAGCATCAGCTGACCGAGAAGCTGTTTGCCGAGGTGAACGCCTACCTTGCCGACAAGGGCGTGACGCTGCGCTCCGGCACCTTGGTCGATGCGACGATCATCGATGCCCCGTCCTCGACGAAAAACAAGGCCAAGGCCCGCGATCCCGATATGTCGTCAACAAAGAAGGGCAATGACTGGTATTTTGGGATGAAAGCTCATGTGGGCGTGGATGCCGATAGCGGCATCGTCCACAGCCTGGAGACGACTACCGCCAAGACCCACGACAGCCAGATCTGGGACGAACTGCTGCATGGTAATGAAACATCGGTCTGGGCTGACAAGGGCTATGTCCATGCGGGCCGAGAAGAGGCCTTCACGAAAGATGGCGATGCTTTCTGGGGCGTCATGCGCAAGGCTCCAAAGGGCGGTGAGCTGGATGAGCTCGACGAACAGATCAATCGGATCATATCGAAGGTGCGGGCCAAGGTTGAGCATCCGTTCCGGATCCTCAAGCGCCAATTCGGCCATGTGAAAACTCGTTACCGGGGCCTCGCCAAGAACCGGGCGCATCTGTTCACGCTCTTCGCGCTCGGCAACCTGTTCCTGATGCGACGGAGGCTGGCGGCATGAGGCGGAGTCCGCTCAAAATCCACCAAACCGCCACTCAGGCGGCCCAAACGGCGCGAAAATCGCTGGAAACGGCGCCTGTCTCGACCCAAAGCGCCCTCACGCGGTTACGTCGGCGAAGCCGAAGGCGTTCTTCAGACGCTCCTTAGTTTATTTAAAAATCTTAGGGCTGCACAGGCGCTGATCGTCACCTTCGTTGACAAGGCTAATGCCTGACCCGCAGCTTTACAGCAGGTGGACAGCAAAAAACCAAACCGCATGGCCGATAGAACTGTAGTATATGGGACCCCTAGTTATCGCTTTGGTTGGTTCAATCAGCAATAACCCTTCACGGTTTTCGCGCAACGCGCAGCACCGCGCCAGATCAATCCAGGCTGGTCGCCACGTCGAATAACGACCAACGGGTCGCCCATGAACAATGCCAGCTTTGCACCCATTCAGTCGCGCGCCCTGTTCATAGCTAGGTTGAGACGGCACATCTACGTAATGCACGATAAGAAGCGCTGTGCGAAAAACTTGAGTAAACTAGCCCAGCGTAAAACCCAAAATTTCAATGCCAAAGTGATGTCCGGTGTTTAAGGTGTTTCGTCGAATGCTATAAAGGCGCTATTATGCCCAGTTTATGCCGCGATTGCCTCACTGATTTTGACGTAGGACAGCGTTGCCCTGCCTGCGCCAGTCCGCGCACGATACATCATCCAGAGCTATTTGACCTATCTATAGCTCACATGGATTGTGATGCGTTCTATGCTTCCGTAGAGAAACGCGACGACCCCAGCCTAGAGGGAAAACCAGTCATCATCGGTGGTGGACGGCGTGGTGTTGTATCGACCGCATGCTACGTGGCGCGGATTCGTGGCGTGCGTTCGGCCATGCCGATGTTTCAAGCGCTCAAGCTGTGCCCAGATGCGACGATCGTCAAGCCCCGCATGGAGGCTTATGCCGAAGCGTCCCGAGCCATCCGTGCAATGATGGAAGAACTGACCCCTGCTATTGAACCCCTGTCGCTCGACGAAGCTTTTCT
>JAAENL010000288.1 GCA_024224435.1 Halieaceae bacterium | reverse complement strand
TAAGCTGATCGGCGGCGAGGCTATCCAGTTGCATGGCGGCATGGGCATGACGAACGAACTGTCCGTGGGATTTTACGTGAAACGGCTGATGCTTCTTAACAATCTTCTTGGCGATTCAGATCATCACCAGCGATTATTTGCTGAGCTGGAGGATAGCGCCGAAACAAGCGCCGAGCGCGCAGCTTAAATATTCTGGTGCAGTAGCGACTGAGAAGGGTGCTGCGCTGGACGTGACCGCTTGCAGAGGTCGCTGCTGAGACGAACTGTTGCTCGTAGCCGAATGCAAGGAGCCCATGCCCGCCTTGCATTTGCGCCATGAAAAGATGTGCCTCAAGATTTTGGAGTCACTCGCCGCTGCCGCGTTGAAACACGCCTTAGATGGATAACCGATCGATAGGCCGTTGTGGCGATGTAGCACTGTCACGGCCCGTTGAGTTGTGCATACGGTTTGTTACGAAGCAGCAGCGTTGCGGTCAGCTCGTTTTCTTCGGTTGGTTGTCTCTGACGCCTACATGCCCTCAGCGGTGATAATGATGTCCTCGGATCCAGCTGGTAGGGAAATCGCGGTGCCATCCTCGCTGACAGTATAGTTTGGGAAGATGTCATCAACACCCTCAGTCCATGCGGCCTCCATACCCGGGAGGACGAGGGGTGGTACGATGTGATAGTAGACCAAGTGCCCGACCCCTGCATCCCTGGCGGTTTCGGCAGCTTCGACTGGCGAAGCGTGATAATCAAGAATGTCGAACGTAATCTTGGCGAGTACCTCGTTGCCAACCTTTTTCGCTGTTTCATGCATGATCATTACAAGGTCATGGGACAAAGCCTCATGCAACAACAAGTCGACGCCTTGCGCAAAATGTTCGAGATTAGCTGATTGGGCTGTATCGCCGCTGATTATGAGCGAGCGGTCCTTGTATGTGAACAAATAGGCAACAGCGGGCCGCACTGGGTCGTGCTCGACGGCCAAGGCCTGTATCTTCAATGCGCCATCCTCATACACATTGACCAGCGAGCCCTCCGGGGGCGGAGGGAAAGACGCCGCATTCATACCGGCACCCTCCAGGGGTGCTACGAGGTCTGTGTGATGCTCATTGCGATAAATTTCATCCTGTGCGTAGGCAGTGTTAAAGCCTTTGACTACGGTCTGGACGCCCTCTGGGCCGATTACGGGCAGGGGTGAAGTATTTGCACCGTTGACCCAGCGAATAGTCGCCATTTCACCCAAGCCATCGATATGGTCCGAATGAAAGTGAGTAAGGAGTACGGCTTGGATATCTCCAACGGGGTAACCCAGAGCGACGAGGTTGCGCAGGCCATTGGTCCCTGCATCAACAACAAAAAACTTTTCGCCCGCAATCACGCCGATACACGGTCCCGAGCGATTGGGGGAGGGTAATGGTCCGCCGGCACCACAAACGACAACATGCAAGCCATCTTCAAGATCTTCGACTGCATTCGAGGTCATCCGTGCTTCGGCACCCCGGGCCATTATTGCCTTGGCAATAGGCCCGCGCTGGCTGTAAAAAAAAGCAGCGGAAAGCAAAAGCAGGATCAAGATAACCGTACGTTTTTTCATAAAGCATTCTCTCTCACAGTTGTTGCGTCGAATACGCCTGTCGGCAGCAAAGAAACGCGAGCAGTCACGCGATCCCGGCCAACTTGCGGAGCAGGCGGTTCATCCCTCCGATCCAGCGATCGTAGTCAGAAGCCTTGCGCGTCATATACTCTTTCACCTCTCTGTGAGTGAGAATCAGAAACGCGTCTCGCTCGAGGTGCTCGACCACGATCTCTGCTAGTTGCTCGGGCTCAATCATACCGTCGCCGGACGCTGCCTGAGAACCCTGGTCATCAATATCAGCGATCATCTGCGTTCGTACCGCCTGTGGACACAACATGGATACCTTTATACCCTGATGGGCATAGGTCAAAGCGAGCCACTCAGCGAAGCCCACTGCCGCATGTTTAGTCGTGCCATAGGCAGCACCACCGATTTGATTGAGTAGGCCAGCGGCAGAGGCTGTTACAAGAAAGTAGCCTCCACCACGTTTAATCATGCGCGGTACAAGGTGGCGGGAGGCATAGACATGGGACATCACATTCACGTCCCAACTGGTTTGCCATTCATCGTTGTTTGCTTGCTCATCGGAGCCTAATGCAACCCCGGCGTTACTGCAAAAGAGGTCGATGGGCCCTGCGGTTTTCTCCGTTTCCTCGATAACGCGGCGCACATCATCTTCTTTGCCCACATCCGCCGTCATAGCAATACACCCGCACTCAGCAGCAGTCTGCTGCGCAGTATCGGAGTGCAGGTCAACGGCGATTACCGTCTGCGCTTCAAGAGACATAAAACGGGATACCAGCGCCTTCCCAATACCGCTGCCCGCACCCGTAACAACAATCACCTTGTTTTTGATCTGCATGAAGGCCTTCTTCGACGTGCTGACGGTAAAATCAACACTGGAAACATGCCACAAATTATGACGAAAGGCGCGATAATGTCAATACCGATCAAGTTGTCTTTCGGTGCTGAATCTAGCGTCCGAAGCCGCGACCGACCGCGGGCTCACGGTGTGTCTCAATCGGGGTGAAGCTTTGTTACTGATCTGCTAGTGTGGCGCGAACAAGCGAGACCCACGCTGTCCAAGTACAGACTAAAGCGAGCCCTGTCGCATGATACCCAGGCTGATACACCAAACTGTCCCAGACAAGGCTGGGATGCACGATGACTTTCGAGCCAACGTCGCAAGAATCAAACGCGACAACCCGGATTTTCGACATAGCCTTTATGAGGACGAGGATGTTGAGCGTTATATCAGGGATCAGCTCGGGGCGGATATCTACGGATTTTATCAGCGTATTAATCCTATTTACGGCGCTGCTCGGGCAGATTTCTTCCGCTATTTGCTTATGTACGATCTGGGTGGTGTCTACCTTGACATAAAGTCGACGCTGACGCGGCCTCTCAACTCAGTACTGCATACTGACAAATACCATTTGTCTCATTGGCGAAATCAGCCTGGCGAACGCTATGAAAATGCAGGTATTTATCCTCAGGTTGGAGTGAGTAACGAGTTTCAGCAATGGCATATTGTCGCGCCGCCTCGTCACCCGTTTTTGCACGCGGTAATTACAAGAGTAATGAGTAATATTCAAAACTACCGAGCAAAAGATTTCGGTACCGGGAAAAATGGCGTATTGCTGACGACAGGACCTCTTGCCTATACCCGGTCTATTCAGCCGATTCTCCACCTTCATCCGCATACGCTGGTCGACATCGAGACGCTGGGATTTCGTTATACGATCTACGAAGGTTCAACAGATTTATTCGCTCACATGAGACGTTTTGAAAATCACTATTCAGACGCTGATTTTGAACCTGTTGTCATTTAGCACTGCATTGTTTCCATTAAACGGGCGATGGCAGTAATGCCGGGATTGACGATCTTTGTCTGGCGGAAGAGGTAGGAGTCGAACCCACCAGGCGTCTCGTCGACACCTCACTGGTTTTGAAGACCAGGCACCCCACCGGGGGCGTCGCTCTTCCGCTAATAAAATTCGAGTCTACGCACTAAACAGTCGCGCTGGAAGCGACTCGTCCAGAACTACGCGCGCATTGTTGCGCCGTTGAGTGAAACGAATATCGTCAAAGTACTCCAATATCTCAATAGTAAGGTTGCGCCCTGTTCCCCATTGTTGCTTGGCAGCAACAACGCTGATCTCCGCGTTTGCCGTATCCAATCGAATGATGCCCGTCGCCAACTCAAGCAATTGTGAGGGCAGAGCGTAGCGTCGGTTCGACACCCGGAGTGCCAGACTCTGTTTTACGGCGCTCTGCGCCGCTTTTTTGACGTCTTCCAGGTCCATACCCGTGCTGGCAGCAATCTCCGACAACAGGGGAATTGCACAACCGCTTGCTAACAAGCATTCTTCTATTAGTCGCCAGTCATTAGCGGCTTTCCCCTCGGCATGCGGAATAAACCCTGCCTGAAGGACAAAGCCCTCGCTGAGGTTTAGTACGCCAGCTTTTAGACAGGCTGAGAGTACACCCAATACGAGAGGTGTGCCGTGCTTCGGGGCCATCGCTCGCCGAAGCATGCCAGGGCTAATGCCTGTTTCATGCGGATGTTCTTGATGCCAGCCGGCTACGAAAAAAACAAGCTCCTGCTCTGCCCTTGACCATTTCGCCTTGCTGGTCAGCCATGATTTGCTGTCAGCGTCAAAAGCCCTCCCTGCATCGGTGACAGGCAGTGCAGCAGTTTCTTGAGGTATATTCCACGCACCTTGGAAAAGAGCGAGGTCAACTACCTGGTCCTGCTCTAAAAGACGCCGCAATGCCGCGTCAGGCGTCGGCTCTGACATCGCTTCAAGGTAGGCAAGCCTGTGCTCGCCCATCTTGCCATGATATATGCCCTGTGGATCTAGAATAACACCGCCACCCAGCAGAGTTTCCTCAGATGCATCGCGCAACAAATAGCGCTGACCCGTGAAAGCAGGAACAGGCTCATCCAGCAACAGGTGCGCTGTGAAAGCGTCCCCCGGCTTCAATTCGGGCGAGGATGTCTCGCGCTTGTAACGTGCGAGACGCCCGGTAACCCGTTGCGAGCCAAGGTAAAGCTTTACTGGAGTCAGGTGTTTTAGAGAGAAACGCAACGTGGCGAGAAGTTGTAAGTGCACGTCCAGGCACTTTGATGGCGGTGCTGCATCGGAACCCAACAGCCAACCACCGCGGGCCACTTCCCCCTTGCCGCCAAGGTTTAAGGCGCAGCGCTGTCCTGCAATCGCAATCGGTGCGTCTCTGTCGTGCACCCGCAAGCCGCGCACCCGCAGGCTCGCTCCGTCCGGCTGCGCCAGCACCACATCGCCAGTACTGATGGAACCACTGGTGACTGTACCCGTCACAACGAGACCTGAACCCTTGATATGGAATACGCGATCCATCGATAGACGAAATACACCGCTGGCATTGCGCATGTCGCACTGTGTTGCACAACGCAATAGGTAAGCCCTCACAGAATCTACGCCAAATCCGTTCTGATTATTGACTCGGAACAGCACTTCTTGTTTCCAGCGCAGGTTCTGCAGCAGTTTCCCTACGCTGTTTTCAACCGTTTCTAATCGCTGTTCATCGACGCGATCTATCTTGGTGATGACAGGGACAATGCGCTGAACACCAAGGAGGCGCAGGACGTCGAGATGTTCCCGGGTCTGCGGCATTACTCCGTCGTCCGCAGCGACCACAAGTACAGCCAAATCAATACCACCAACGCCAGCGATCATTGTATTGATAAAGCGATGATGTCCGGGAACATCGATAAAGCCAACAGGCAGCCCCGTTTCCTGTGGCAAGTAGGCGTACCCCAGAGAGATAGATAAGCCACGTCGCTTTTCTTCTTCCAATCGATCAGTGTCGACCCCGGTAATGTGCTTAATCAGTGACGTCTTACCATGGTCGACATGACCCGCGGTGGCGACAATCACCGCGCGACATGCTGAAGTTGGCCAAGGAGCGCGGCCTCGTCGTCCGCCTCAAGGCAGCGCAGATCAAGCCAAAGAGCCCCCCCGTGTAGACGACCTACAACAGGAGCGGGCGGTTCACGCAGGCTCTGCTGGAGACGACGCAGGGATTCGCCATCGCCCGAGATGGGGCTGCACTGCAGTGCAGCACTTTCCAGCAAATCTACCGGCAGAGACCCGCTGCCCACCTGGCTGAGACAACGTTCAACGCTCACGGAGTATGACGACCCTATGGCCTGCTTGATGTGCGGGAGGAGTCTGTGCCCCTGAGCACGAATATCCTGCTCGTCACGAGTCAGGTAACGCAGCGTTGGCAGACTTTTCAACAAATCATCCGGATCCCGATACAGCTTCAGAGTTTCAGCAAGGGCCGCCAATACCATTTTGTCGACGCGCAAGGCACGCTTAAGCGGATTTTTTCTAATCGCATCAATCAAGTCTTGGCGGCCAGCGATCAGTCCCGCCTGCGGCCCGCCCAATAGCTTGTCGCCACTGAACGTGATGATATCTGCGCCTTGAGCCAGTGTCTCAGCGGCAGTGACCTCTCTGGGCAAGCCCAGCGCAGCGAGGTCCACCAGGTTGCCACTGCCCATATCGACGACCAGTGGCAGGGAATACTCTGCGGCAAGAGCCGCCAACTCCATTTCTGCGACACTGTGCGTGAAGCCTTCTACTCTGTAGTTGCTCGTATGTACCTTCATCAATAATGCGGTTTTGTCGCCGATCGCATGACGATAATCTGTGAGGTGTGTGCGGTTAGTTGCACCTATCTCGACCAGCTGGCAACCGGCGCGAGCCATTACCTCCGGTACACGGAATGAACCTCCTATCTCGACCAATTCGCCCCGAGATACGGGCACCTCACCAGCCATCGCTAGCGTATTCAGCACGAGCAACACGGCAGCGGCGTTATTGTTCACCACCGTTGCTGCTTCTGCGCCAGTCAACTCACAAATTAGCGATTCAACATGAGTGTCCCGTTCGCCACGACCACCCGATTCCAGATCAAATTCCAAATTACTGGCTGCCCCAGCGACAGTCATTACTGCATCCAGCGCAGTTTTCGGCAGCACTGCGCGGCCGAAGTTAGTGTGTAAAACCGTCCCCGTTAAATTGATAACAGGGACAAGGCTAGATACGTTTAAAGCGGAAAGAGCAGCTGTCACAGTGTCGCGAATGGACTCGATAGAGCAGTCTGGCGTTTCCCCGCAAGCGATTTTCGCGCGCAACTGCGCGAGGAGATCTCGAAGTTTCTTTACAACGGCGTCGCGACCCCAGGTATTGATCTCCGTTGTCATTTGCTGAAGCAGGGTATCTATCCCCGGGAGTTGCTGGAAGCGTTGCGCCTTATCGTTGCTGAGATCTTTGTCCTGCATTTTTGTGCCTGATGAAAAATACGTTAACCAGTCGTGCTAAAGCGTATTCAAGGTGTTTACTAAAAGAATCTGAATATTTAGTCTCTGTAAAATTCCAAAATTCTCGAATCGGCGAATACTTTTTCAAGATTATGATAAGAGTCATGATCCAGTTGTTGCAACTCATCCTGCACATGCAACCTCGCCTTGTTCAGACGGCGCTGGGTTCGTGCGCGGGTTGCGCCGTAGCCAAAATCATATTCGTAGTATTTCTCTCCAGCGTCACTTGCGCTGATGTTGGCGCGAGCGAAGGCGAAAAAAGTGCCATCAAGATAATGAAAAATGGCATCGAGTGAATCCGGCACCGCATCTGCGGGCAGCCAGGATGAATCTGTATAGTCCTCATCACCAAACAGCCTAGCGGTATATTCCATCACGACATCGCGATAATTGCCAAGCCAGGATAAGGGTATTGGATCAGTCACGAAGTGTGCTTTGCAAGCGCCGGCCAGCGCAAAATCCGCGAGGCACGGGCGATCTCCCAGAAGAAACGGGTAGTGTGCGAAGTGGGCCTCCAGAACGGAAAGCATGGTACTAAAATCGCGGCGCACGGCGTCAGCCTGCTCCGGCCCGACACCGTTGTACTCACAGACATTTTTACCAAATGACTGATACATAAACTCACCGATAGGCGCGAGGTCCTTAAGCTCCTGTTCCGTAAACGGTACATCAATGGATCTGTTAAGTAATCGGTTGGCGCCAAAGCGCGGGCCAATCCAGGCTACATTCTCTGGATAGCACCAGCGAGTATGAATACAGACTCGGCCAAGCCAATGATTAAAGGCGTCCTCGAGTATAAAACAACAGGCTCTCTGTGCCGGTGTGGCAGGTATAACAGGCATCGATTTGAAGCGGTCATTCAG
>JAAENL010000287.1 GCA_024224435.1 Halieaceae bacterium | reverse complement strand
TTCGTTCCGGGTGATTCGCGGCGGCAGCTGGTACTACACGGCTGGCCACTGCCGGTCGGCGTTCCGCGGCAGGAGTTCGCCGTCGTACCGCAGCGACGACCTGGGCTTTCGTGTTGTCCGCAGTTCTGACAAGTAGGCGGAGCCGCATCAGGTGAGCGAAGGCCTCAAGCGTAGGCTCGATGGAGCAAGGCGGAGCCGCGACTGAGCTGCCGTAGCGTCGGACGTAGCGGGGCGGTGGTTTAGGTTCGTGTTAACCCAGCACATCCCCTAACCGCTCAATCACCCACGCGGCCTATCCACCATCAAAGCCGCCGGCTCTTCGCCCAAGACGTCAGCAAGCCACGCCTCGGCTTGCTCGCGGAAGAGGGCAGTGCCTTGGGTTAGCTGACCTGCCTGCCTTAATCGCATGCACTCCCCCTCAATCGTTAGCCAACGTTCGTTGCCACGCTTGGAGTTCTTGCTGGCTGAACGCGTGATACATCTGTGCATGTGTCTGCAGTTGCGGGGTTTCCGATAGAATCTGTTTGGTAAAGGGACCTTTTAACCACTGGGGCCAGCGTGAACCTTTTTAAATGTGTTGTTGTTGGTGTTGCTGTTGTTGCGACGTGCATAAGTGAGATTGCTGCTGAAACGCCACCCGCGGTGACTGCGGCCGAAATCATCAAGTTGCCCGAGTCCACCAACTCGATTGGCATGAAGTTCAAGTCGATCCCTGCTGGCACGTTCACGATGGGACGAGGTGTGTACGCTCACGAAGTCACGCTTACACAACCTTTTCAGATCGGTGTCCATGAGGTCACACAGGCACAGTACAAACAGGTTTTGGGTGGTAACCCAAGCAGACGGCAAGGTGTCGATAACCCAGTTGAGAATGTAAGTTGGGAAAAGGCGGTCAAATTTTGCCGCGGGTTAAATGAACTATCTGCGGAGAAAGCAGCTGGCCATGTTTATCGGTTGCCCACCGAAGCTGAGTGGGAGTATGCGTGCCTTGCGGGTACGACCACAAAGTACAGTTTTGGCGACGATCACACGGTCTCGGGCCAGTACGGTTGGTATAGTGAGAATTCAGGTGGTAAGACACATCCTGTTGGTGTAAAGCAACCTAATGCTTGGGGGCTGTATGATATGCACGGCAATGTTTCCGAGTGGTGCTGGGATTGGTACGGGAAATACCCACGTGCTGCTGTGACCGACCCCATTGGTCCCGCCACTGGCTCAAGTCGCGTGGTCCGTGGCGGCGGGTTTTTGAGTGGTGTGCGGCATGCTATCTCTTCGAGCCGCTACAGCCGCGATCCATCATTTGGTGGGTACGGGAATGTCGGGTTCCGTGTTGTGCAAAGCTCACCCAGCGAGTAGGACGTGACGCCATGCACAAAAATTAATTCGGCGAATCACGCAATTGCTTGTCTTGCTTTCGCGGCGAAACGTCCTCTACCTATTGAAGCCCCGCCCCGTCGCTCTGCCCCGAGCGGCGGAGTTTTGCTTTATGCTCTATTGCTGGTCAAAGAACCTTTAACCACTGGGGCGAACGTGAATCTTTTTAAGTCTGCTGCTGTTTGTTTGGTCGTTGTTGTGATCTGTGGATGTGATCAGGAGCAACGTAAAACTTTA
>JAAENL010000286.1 GCA_024224435.1 Halieaceae bacterium | reverse complement strand
TGCCTGTCGCGGAGACCTCTGCTGTCTCAAACGTGAAGGAACTCTTCCCTGACAAGCCGTGATGCCGGTGTGCAATCGTTTAGATTGCACCACGGGCCAATTTACCAAAAGAATGCTTACTCCTCCGACAGGCGCCGGCAGCGTTGCCTGAACGCTTCGATCCGCTGAGCTGGTCTTCCTAGCCCGGCCCAGCGCTCGTTGAACAGGGCGTTTGCATCCTCGTACAATTGCATGTCCCAGTGGTTGGCCTCGCGAAATTCTTGAGTGAGGTCAGCTCCCAGTTCCTCGTAGACACTGGCAACTCGTGCCTCCAAACCCTGACTCTGATCCTGCGTGCTGTTTTGCCGGACGTAGGCCAAGTCAATCTCGGGAAAGTAGGGACGTAAGTGCGTCTCCAATAACAGCATGCTCTCGTCGTAACGCTCCACGATTATCAGCCCGGGTGTTCTACTCAGCAGGGCTACGCTGTTCCGATACTCCTGTTGACCGATCTGCTGTTCAAACAGGTTCGTGCAGAAACAGCATTGGTAGTTTCGAATGGTAGGGCTGCTCTCCGGTTGTAGTCGCCAGCTGACATAATCCGAGAATGACATTTTCTTGGCTGCAATCGCACCTGGCGTGGCCGCATCTTGCTTTTTCTCGAATTCGTAAACAGAGCGGGCTCTATCGATGGGGTGCCGGATGGAGATAATGGGCAACAGCTTTGTGTTTTCAGGTTGGGGCAGAGGGAAACGGATGTGGTGACTGGAAATTGCTTTGAGATCAGGGTGCGAATCGATATAGGGGCCGAGAAAGCTGGCACCCTTTCGCATATCGTCGTCGTCCCTGTGGTCCGTGAACCCAGCGTTAAAACTCCGTTCAAGGCTCCAGTCCAGTGTGGTGCCCGCATTCTTGAAAATGTGACAATGGACCAACAGCGCTCGAGTGTGTTCGCTAGGTGCTGGGCGATCGTCAGGACTACTCCATAGGGCGCCTTCCAGCGCACTTCGAATGGCTTCAAAGCTAAACTGCTGACGTATAACCTCGCGGCAGTTGGTTGATATCTTCTGCCACAAAAATTTATCTGTATAGAGGTCGATAACTCTCTCAGCAAAAGCGGTTTCGCTGTCGCTTATCAGGGCGTTGTGCTGGTCAGTAAGGCTCATTCCCTCGGCACCGATCGTGGTGGTGACGACAGGGAGTCCGTATGAAAAACTTTGACCGATTTTGCCCTTAACGCCCGCACCATGCA
>JAAENL010000285.1 GCA_024224435.1 Halieaceae bacterium | reverse complement strand
CCTCTCTGCCGGATAGTGACGAGGTGTTTCGCTGTGCCGCCGGTGGCTTCAGAGATTTTACCCGAATAGCCTCCAGCGACCCCACCATGTGGCGCGATATTGCGCTGGCGAACCGGCCAGCCCTACTGGAGGCTATAGACCAGTTCAGTCAACACCTGGAGCAGTTGCGTGTCGCCGTAGAAACGAAAGACGGGGATGAACTTTTTGCCACTTTCAATCGTGCCAAAAAGGCGCGGGATGCTTTCGCTGAGGTTTTGGCGGAGCGCGCCAGGTAGATCGGGGGCCGCATGCACTTTAAGGTAACACCCGGAGGCGTCATTCAAGGCAAAGCCCGTGTCCCGGGAGATAAATCCATTTCACACAGGGCTATTATGCTGGGCGCCCTCGCTGAGGGCACAACACGCATCAGCGGCTTCCTGGAGGGTGAGGATGCCCTGGCAACACTCGGTGCTTTTCGGGCTATGGGCGTCAATGTCGAGGGCCCTGAGGACGGTCAGGTCGTGGTGCATGGTGTGGGCCTGCACGGTCTCAAGGCACCTGCAGCATCGTTGGATCTCGGTAATGCCGGCACCGGTATGCGCCTTATGTGCGGTTTGCTAGCTGGCCAGGCATTCGATGCGGAACTGACCGGCGACGCGTCTTTGCGCAGCCGGCCGATGGGGCGTGTGATTGAGCCACTCACCAGAATGGGCGCCGTGATTGTTTCTGCTGATGCGGGGCGGCCGCCGCTCAAGGTAGCAGGTGGTGCCCACTTACAGGGTATCCGCTACGAGTTGCCTATGGCCAGCGCGCAGGTGAAATCCTGTCTGCTGCTGGCTGGTCTGTATGCGCAGGGCTGTACCGAGGTAATCGAACCCGCGCCCACCCGTGATCATACGGAACGCATGCTGCGTGGTTTCGGATACTCGGTGGACACTGAAAGTGGCATTATTGCGCTGCGCGGTGGCGGAAAGCTGCGCGCGTGCGATATCGACATCCCTGCGGATATTTCATCGGCGGCGTTTTTTCTGGTAGCCGCTAGTCTGGTGCCTGGATCAGATCTGTTGTTGACTCATGTCGGTATTAACCCGACCCGTGTCGGTGTGCTTAATGTTCTCTCCTTGATGGGGGCAGATATCAGCCTGCTCAATAGGCGTGAAGTCGGCGGAGAGCCGGTGGCAGATATCCGTGTGCGTTACGCGCAACTGCACGGTATCGATATCCCACCGGAGCAGGTGCCGCTGGCCATCGACGAGTTCCCGGCTTTGTTTATCGCCGCAGCGTGTGCCCGTGGGCGCACCGTTTTGCGTGGGGCAGAAGAGCTTCGTGTGAAAGAGAGCGATCGTATAGCCGCAATGGCAGAAGGCCTGACTACCCTTGGCGTTGTCAACGAGGTGCTGGATGATGGCATTATCATAGAGGGAGGTGAATTAGGTGGCGGCGTCATTCACACCTATCATGACCACCGCATCGCTATGGCATTTGCGGTAGCCGCATTGCGTGCGAAAGACATGATTACCGTACTTGACTGCGATCATGTCGCGACCTCCTTCCCCGGTTTCGATAACCTAGCCAGGCAGTTGGGCCTGCGTCTGGAAACCGGTGATGGGGCGTGACAGCGACCTCCCCCGTGATCGCTGTGGATGGCCCCTCCGGCTCGGGCAAGGGAACTGTCAGCCATATGCTTGCGGAGCACCTTGGTTGGCATCTGTTGGACAGTGGCGCGTTATATCGCGTGGTGGGCCAGGCCTGTTTGATGGAGGGTATAAGTTGGAGCGATGCCAGCGCCGTTACGGAGGTCGCTCGTCATCTGGATGTCGCATTTCGGGTGTCTGATGCAGGCGAGGTGCTGGTGACTTGCAAAGGCATGGACGTAAGTGCGCAAATCCGTACTGAAGAGGGTGGGCGCGGAGCCTCTACAGTGGCGGCTATCCCAACAGTGAGGGAAGCCCTGCTGCAGAGGCAGCGGGAGTTCTTGCGCCCGCCTGGGCTGGTCGCTGACGGGCGAGATATGGGTACGGTCGTGTTTTGCGATGCACCCCTCAAAATATTTCTGACAGCCAGTGCCTCCGAGCGGGCGGAGAGGCGTTATAAGCAGTTGATTGCAAAGGGGCAAAGTGTTAGTCTGCCGCGCCTTCTGAAGGATATAGAGGAGCGTGACACGCGTGACAGCACTCGCGAATTCTCGCCCTTGGTACCTGCAGGAGACGCCATTGTGATCGATAGCAGCGCCATGCCCGTTACCGAAGTGTTCGCGCAGGTACTGTCTGAGGTAGAGAAAAAAGGTCTCGTCTAGACACAAGACGACAACTTTCCTACCCGCTTTTTTTACTCTGGCTTATAACTGAAGACGCTGTTTCCGGAATGACTCCAGCCACGGCCCGGAAGACAGTAAACACAACATGCCCCGTGTCGGCTGGTGACACGGAGAGACGGTAAGCCGTCTCGATCACATAACAGGTACCTTGCAATGAGCGAATCCTTCGCCGATTTATTTGAAGAGAGTCTAAAAACAGTCGATATGAAGCCCGGCGCTATTGTTACCGGGGTGGTAATCGATATCGACAACGAGTGGGTTACGGTCCATGCGGGATTGAAATCCGAGGGCGTCATCCCCCGCGAGCAATTTATCGATGCCAATGGCGACTGCACCCTGACTGTCGGAGATGAAGTACAGGTTGCGTTAGAGGCGGTTGAAGATGGCTTTGGTGAAACCAAGCTGTCCCGCGAGAAAGCGAAGCGTGCAGAATCATGGAAAGATCTTGAGACGGCTTACGAAGCTGGCGAAGTGGTGACCGGCATCATCAACGGTAAGGTCAAGGGTGGCTTTACTGTCGACATTAATACGATTCGTGCGTTCCTTCCCGGCTCACTGGTCGATGTGCGTCCTGTGCGCGAGACTGTGCATCTGGAAGGCAAGGAACTTGAATTCAAGGTTATCAAGCTGGATCAGAAGCGTAACAACGTTGTGGTATCGCGCCGCGCCGTGATGGAAGAGGCGAATAGTGTGGAGCGTGATGCTCTGCTTGAGTCGCTGCAGGAAGGCATGTCTGTCAAGGGTATTGTTAAGAACCTTACCGACTACGGCGCCTTCGTTGATCTGGGTGGTGTTGATGGCCTGTTGCACATTACCGACATGGCTTGGAAGCGCATCAAGCACCCCTCGGAGATTGTCGAGGTAGGGCAGGAAATCGACGTCAAGATTCTTAAGTTTGATCGAGAACGCAACCGTGTTTCGCTCGGCCTCAAGCAGCTTGGCGAAGATCCATGGCTTGAGATCACCGGCCGCTACCCCGAGGGCAGCCGTGTCAATGCGCGCATTACCAACCTCACCGATTACGGCTGTTTTGCTGAGTTGGAAGAGGGTGTGGAAGGTCTGGTTCACGTGTCTGAAATGGACTGGACTAACAAGAATGTTCACCCCTCCAAGATCGTCAATTTGGGTGATGAAGTTGAGGTAATGGTACTGGACATCGACGAAGAGCGCCGTCGTATTTCGCTGGGTATCAAGCAGTGCCAGCAAAACCCTTGGGACGCTTTTGCATCGCAGTACAGCAAGGGTGACAAGATCGCTGGCAGTATCAAGTCGATCACTGACTTCGGTATATTCATTGGCCTGGAAGGCAATATCGACGGACTGGTGCACCTTTCGGACATTAGCTGGAACGAAACGGGCGAAGAAGCGGTTCGCAACTACAAGAAAGGTGACGAGATCGAAACCGTCATTCTCTCTATAGACCCCGAACGCGAGCGTATTTCCCTTGGTGTCAAGCAACTGGAAGATGATCCGTTTGGTAACTATGTTGCGGAGCACGACCGCGGCGCGATTGTCTCGGGAGAGGTGATTGCCATCGATGCCAAATCGGTGACGATCAAGCTGGCGGAAGAGGTAGAGGGAGTCCTCAAGGCTTCTGATATCAGCCAGGAAAAGGTTGAAGACGCGCGTAACTCCTACAAGCTGGGAGATACTGTTGAAGCCAAAATCACCTCTGTTGATCGCAAGAACCGCGGCCTGTCACTGTCGGTCAAGGCCAAAGACATGGCAGACGAAAAAGAAGCCGTGGAATCGCTGAAGGACGCAGAGCAGGAGAATGCATCTCCCGGTACCATTGGCGATCTGATCAAGGCGCAAATGGGAGACTCCTGACCCTACACCCGGCGCCCCGGCGCCGTTCGTAAAAGGCCCGCATCGTCGGGCCTTTTTTGTGTCCTGTCGTTGTGGCTCGCCTGATTTGTGGAACTTTTCCGTTATAAAATAGGGACTTGCGAAATTATGTCGCTGGGTTCACAATATTACTGCTCCTGAATGAAACGTATAAGAATACCCCGGCCGGAGAGTTATATGACCAAGAGTGAACTGATCGAGACGATTTTGTCCCGGCAGAGCCAGTTGTCCGCGAAAGATGTCGAGTTGGCGGTAAAAACCGTTATCGAGCACATGTCGCAGGCGCTGGCCAGTGGAGAGCGCATAGAGATTCGAGGTTTCGGTAGTTTCTCCCTGCATTTTCGGGCACCCCGTCGTGGCAGGAATCCGAAGACGGGAGACGCAGTTGAGCTGGCTGGCAAGTATGTGCCCCATTTCAAGCCCGGCAAAGAGCTGCGAGAGCGTGTCAATTTAGGCATGCAGCCGGAATCTTGAGCGGGTTGCCCGACAAATCGGGCTGCGGTGTTATTCAAATGAGTGGGGTCTTATGAAGTTCGTGCATAAAGTGTTCACCGTGGTTCTGGTGCTGGGCGCGCTAGTGGTCAGTGTGTTGTTCGCTTTACAAAACAAACTGCCTGTCCCGCTGGATATGCTTGTGTATCGCTTTGAGCCTCAGAGCTTGGCGGTTTGGATATTGCTTGCCTTCACGTTAGGCGGTGTCGTAGGTATGGCGGTTTCCACTGTGATTCTCCTGCGCACGCGTGCAGCGCTGGTGGCGAGCAGGCGCCAGTTGAATAAAGCCCGCGATGAACTGGGAAAAACGCAGGATGAAGGTGCATTAGCAGACGCGTCATGAGCAACCCCGTTATTGTCGCATTGGATTATGCCCGTGCACCAGAGGCACTGGCACTGGCACAGCGTCTGTCACCTCAAAGTTGTCGCTTGAAAGTGGGTAAGGAACTTTTCGCGAGTAGCGGCCCCGGGCTGGTGGAGGAGTTACAAAAACTGGGCTTCGACGTATTTCTGGATCTCAAGTTTCACGATATTCCCAATACTGTCGCTGGTGCCGTCCGAGCGGTAGCAAATCTGGGCGTCTGGATGGTTAATGTCCACGCTAGTGGTGGTCGCCGTATGATGAGTGCCGCGCGCGAGGCTCTTGAAGCATTTTCCCAGCGCCCACTCCTGATCGGTGTAACGGTACTGACCAGTATGTCAGAGCAGGATTTGAGGGACCTTGGTTACGAAGAATCGGTCGAGCAGCGCGTGATGCGCCTCGCTACCATGGCCGCTGAAAATGGTCTTGATGGGGTTGTTTGCTCCGCTCTCGAGGCCCCGGCCTTGCGTACTAACCTCGACAAGGATTTTTGCCTGGTGACACCAGGAATCCGGTTAGCAGGTGACAGTGCTGGTGATCAGCGACGGATAGTGACGCCTGCGATGGCGGTATCATCGGGTTCGGATTATCTGGTGATTGGACGCTCCATTACCGGCGCAGCCGACCCTTTGCATGCCTTGCAGCGAGTGAGGCAGGAGCTCAACCTGCCTCTGTAGCATCAATTCCGGTTGTTTCTTTTGCGCGGCGATTAATCATTGCTACACTTTCCTCGTACGGATATCTGCAAGGATGCAGTTAATCAATAGGGAGATTGAGCGATGAACGAGACATACCTTTTTTCAATCAAACAGTGGGTCGCAGCGCCGGCCCGATCTTATTCTGCTGTCAGTATGCGATGTATGGTGCTGAGCTTATGCCTGCTTATCATGCCTTTGCTTGGTGTTGCGCCAGCCTATTCCGAAGCGCCGGCCGAGCCTGCCTCTATGATGGCAGCGACAACGCTGGATAAGGTGAATATCAACACCGCCAACGCACAAACGCTGGCGGAGAAGCTGACGGGCATCGGTGAAGCTCGTGCGGGCGACATCGTGCGCTACCGCGAAACCTATGGATCGTTTGTCTCCGCAGATGAACTGGCGGAGGTGAAAGGTATTGGTCAGTCAACCGTTGACCGGAACCGCGACGTAATTACACTGGAATAAGCCAACCGCATCCGTATGATATGGGGGTTTCTACCCCCATTTTTCTTTGCGGCGGGCCTGTATTGTGAAATTCCTTGTAACCGGCGCTACCGGTTTTATAGGTCGCGCTCTGTGCAGGCGCCTTGTTGCAGAGGGAGGCTCGCTGACTGCGCTTAGCCGCAGTGGTGTGCAGGTGAGCAGCGACATCGCGTCTTTGCCTGTCGATTTGCAAACAGTATCGCCAGATAGAAAGCTCCTGGGCGGAGTAGATACGATTGTCCACCTCGCCGGGGTTGCTCATCGTAACGCGGACACCGGGACACACGAGGCCCTTAATCACCAAGCGACAATCCGTTTGGCGAGACTTGCTGCCGATGAGGGCGTGAGACAGTTCATATATCTTAGCAGCGTCAAGGCGATGGGAGAGCCCAACGATGACACTAGACGCTCTGAAGGTGATTGCACACCTCCAACAGAACCCTACGGCTTGTCCAAGTGGCGAGCTGAGCGCGGCCTGCATAAAGTGTTTGCTGATCGAGGCATCTCAGTCATTATTATTCGTCCGACGCTCGTTTACGGCCCTGGTGTAAAGGGAAACCTTCAGGCGTTGCTCGGTTCTATTCGCAAAGGTCTGCCGCGGCCTCCTGCTGGGGGCAAGCGTTCCATGATCGCTCTTGATGATCTAGTCGAATTGCTGCAACGCGCTGCTACCCATGGCCCCGGTGGATTGCACACTTGGATTGCCTGCGGGGAACAGGATTACAGTACGCGAGACGTTTATGACCTGATGCGAGAGGCGTTGGGGCTTGAACGGGGTCGCGGCTGGCTGCCGCACTGGGCCTGGCAGCTGGGCACGGTGGTGATGGACGTTTTCGCCAGGCGTCCTATAGGCACAACTCGAGCGCAGCTGTTTTGCAGCGAGCGTTACACCAATGGAGCGGCCAGAGCGGCGCTGGACTGGGTGCCCTCACATAGTTTTGAACAGTTGGCTCGACACATTGTCTCAGAGGAGCACACCTGACCTTGCTGATCCTCTTTGCCAGTTTTTGCCTGTCCCTCGTGGTGTGTGGCGTGTATTTGAAAATCGCCAGAGCACAGAATATCTTGGATATCCCGAACGAGCGTAGTTCCCACACCCTCGCGACTCCCAGGGGCGGTGGTATAGGCTTGATGCTGTCATTTTCACTCGGGTGTCTGTTGGCAGGGTATTTTTACAGTAGCTGGGACTCAGCTTATGTCACTCTGGTTTTGGCAGCGTTATCGTTGAGCGTGATTGGCTTCTTGGATGATGTTAACGGGCTGCCGATGCGATTGCGTTTCTTCGCTTACAGCGTGACGTGCGTGCTCGTGACCTGTGTGCTGGTGCCGTCCAGCTCAGGTTTTTTTCTCGGCACCCTCGGGGCAGTCTTCGCCGCGCTGACCCTGTTCTGGGCACTCAATCTGTTTAACTTTATGGACGGTATCGATGGCATTGCGGCTGTGCAGACGATCATGGTGTGCATTATGGCCGCTGTTCTGGCATCGAGAGCAGTTGATAGTGCTGGATATGTCTTGTTTTGCCTGTTGCTGGCTGGCTGTCATGCGGGGTTTTTGGTGTGGAATTTTCCGCCCTCCCGTCTGTTTCTGGGGGATTCGGGGAGCGTGCCCACGGGTTTCCTTTTGGGGGGGCTTGCCATAATTGGAAGCGTTGATGGAGTGATTCATCCGGCTAGTTGGCTGGTGCTTATGGCAGTTTTTATCACCGATGCGACCTGCACACTGCTGTGGCGCATAGTCACAGGGCAGCCGTTTACCGAAGCCCATCGCTTGCATGGCTATCAGCGTTTGAGTCGTCGCTGGGATTCTCATCTGCGCGTGGACGTGCTTTTAGTGGTGGTGAATGTGCTCTGGCTGTTTCCTATTGCCTGTGCAGTGCAGTATTGGCCGCAGACTACACTTTTTATGGTAATTTTGGCATATCTTCCGTTGCTCCTTGGCATGGCGAAGGTGGGTAAGTTGGCGTAGTATTTCTCGCTCAACCGGCGCAATTGACCTGAACCACGCGCCGTCTTTTCTAAGCCTTATATCGGGAGTTCAATTGCTGAATCTACGTAACAGCTTACTGACGCTCCCAGTGATTGGTCTCCTGACACGCTGGTTGTTTGGCTTTTTTGGTGTGATAAAGGAAGTATTGCACAAGGTTTTGGAACTGCCCCGCAATATCAAACAGGCTTGCCTGCTAACCCTGGATATGCTTTATGTGACGGGCGCCCTGTGGGCAGCCGTGGCATTGCGCTACGGCCACACTGACTTTCAATTTGGCCCTGTCGAGTACGCCTGTGCAGTGGTGACCATTATCTTCAGTGCGGTGATATTCCTGCGTCTGGGACTTTACCGGGCTGTGGTGAGATTCATGGGTCAGCAGGCGATCTGGGCAATCATCACCGCGGCCAGCTATTCAACGTTAATTCTGGGCGCCGCCATATTTTTTACCCGCGCAGAGGTTCCTCGAGCTACACCGTTTATTTATTGGGTGTTTCTTCTGCTGGGCATTGGAGGTACGCGGCTGCTGGCCAGAGCATACTACCAGGCCAAGTCGCGGGCTATGTCTGAGAACGTCATCATATATGGTGCAGGTCAGTCAGGGCGACAGCTGCTCCAAGCGCTCGATCATGGGGAGCATTACAATCCTGTCGTTTTCGTAGATGATAACCGCTATTTGCAGCGGTCAATTATTAACGGATTGCAGGTGGTGAAGCCAGAGGCGATCGAGCATCTAATCGCACAACACAATATCACCCAGGTGTTGCTAGCTATTCCGTCGGCATCCCTGGAGAGGCGCAAAGAAATCATTAATTCCCTGGTTGGTTTCCCCGTCTATGTGCGGACAGTGCCGACTATCAACGAGTTGGTGGCAGGTGAGGCCAGTGTAAACCAGATTCGCGATGTCAATCTGGATGAATTACTGGGCAGGGAGCCTGTCCCGCCGCATCCAGAGCTGATGGAGCGATGCATTACCGACAAGGTTGTTATGGTGACCGGTGCAGGTGGTTCGATCGGCTCCGAGTTGTGCAGGCAGATCGTTCGCTCCGGTCCCCGAGAAGTGATTCTGCTGGACAGCTCTGAATACGCCTTGTACAGGATAGAGCGCGAGTTGCGCGAGACCATGGATCAGCTAGGTGTGCACGTGGATCTGGTGGCGTTACTGGGCTCTGTTCAGGATCGAAAACGGTTGGAGAGTATTTACCGGACCTTCAGCGTCGAGACTGTCTATCACGCCGCGGCTTATAAACACGTACCCTTGGTGGAGTATAATATTGCCGAGGGCGTGGCGAATAATGTATTTGGCACTTGGTATGCAGCGGATGCCGCCAGAGAAGCGGGCGTGGAAACGTTTGTATTGGTGTCCACTGATAAGGCCGTGCGTCCGACGAATGTGATGGGCGCATCCAAGCGTTTTGCCGAAATGATTTTGCAAGGTCTGGCGCAAGAGAACACCGGCACCCGGTTTTGTATGGTGCGGTTTGGTAATGTCCTCGGCTCTTCGGGGTCGGTTGTGCCGCTGTTCAGAGAGCAGATTGAGAAAGGCGGGCCAGTCACGGTGACTCACCCCGATGTCTCGCGGTATTTTATGAGTATCCCGGAAGCAGCGCAGTTAGTGTTACAGGCTGGAGCACTGGGTACGGGTGGTGATGTTTTTGTACTGGATATGGGTGAGCCGGTGCGGATCGTCGATCTCGCCGAGCGAATGATCAAGCTTAGCGGCTATGAAACTACGCACGACAATCACGTAGGATCACATATCGGTATTGATTACATCGGTTTGCGCCCAGGTGAGAAATTGCACGAAGAACTTTTGCTCGGCACCAAGGTTGCTGGTACGGGCCATCCAATGATTATGCGTGCCGAGGAGGAGTGCTTGTCCTTCAGTCAGATAAACAGCCTGCTGACACGCCTGCGCACGCATTGTGACGCGCTCGATTGCGACGGTATCAGTCGTGTACTCAACTCTGCTGTCAGCGGTTTTGGCGGCCACGTAGTGCGTTATGACCACCTCTGGAACAGACAATCGCAACTGCCTGTCGCGGAGACCTCTGCTGTCTCAAACGTGAAGGAACTTTTCCCTGACAAGCCGTAATGCTGGTGTGCAATCGTTTAGATCGCACCACGGGCCAGTTTACCAAAAGAATGCTTACTCCTCCGACAGGCGCCGGCACCGTTGCCTGAACGCTTCGATCCGCTGAGCTGGTCTTCCTAGCCCGGCCCAGCGCTCGTTGAACAGGGCGTTTGCATCCTCGTACAATCGCATGTCCCAGTGGTTGGCCTCGCGAAATTCTTGAGTGAGG
>JAAENL010000284.1 GCA_024224435.1 Halieaceae bacterium | reverse complement strand
GTGCGGGCAACACTCTACCGACGGCTGAAACCGGCTGGCCGAGTACCATCAGCCGTTGAGGTCGAGGAGGCACTGAATGATGTGGCCACCAAGTGGGTCGCCTCACTGGCATCGGCCGGGATACGTGTGCGACGCGGCACAGGTGAGGATCTATACGAGTGGTTACTCAAGTGGTTCAATCCAAAACCTGAGATAGCCGGCGGCGATCCCGACAAACTGCTGGAGATTGCCCCCTATCCCGGCGACGAAGAGCTGCCGTTTGGCCATGATCTTGCCGAGCGGCTGACGCTCACCATGCCACGCTCGGACAATGCCTCCGCCACCTGGTGGTTCGATGATCTGCCGCACACCCTCGTCACCATCCAGGGCCTGCGCCGCGCTCCGGAGGTGGGACACATGACCGCGGAACGCCAGGCGGGTGATCATGTCTTCTCCCTGTTTGATCGGTTCCCAGAGCACACCGTGATGGTGCTGACCCTGACGGCCAGGCCTCAGGACTTCACGCGCAACCACATCGCCCAGGTCAAACGTGCGGCGGTGGGTGATTCTGCAGAAGCTGAGCTCACCCGGGAGGATGCCGAGGCCGTTGAGCGGGAGATGGCGCGTGGTAACAAGCTCTACCCGCTTAGTATCGCCTTCTATGTGCGGGGTGATGATCTAAAGGCGCTGCGCGCCAACGTCAACCAGTTGAATGCCCTGCTGCTGCCTAATGGGTTGCAACCGATCCTGCACGAAGCCGATCTGCTGGCACTCGACAGTTACCTGCGTAACCTGCCCATGGCCTATGATGCGTCGTTGGATAAGTCCAGTCGGCGGTCACGGCTGGTATTCTCCAGCCATACTGCCAACCTGCTACCTCTGTATGGCCGCTCGAAAGGCACCGGTCACCCTGGCTTGGTCTTCTTCAACCGCGGTGCAGAACCCCTCGTGTTTG
>JAAENL010000283.1 GCA_024224435.1 Halieaceae bacterium | reverse complement strand
CGACCACCAGACCACCAGACCACACGACCATCAGACCAGGCGACCACCAGACCACCAGACCACCAGACCACCAGACCATCAGACCAGGCGACCACCAGACCACCAGACCACACGACCACCAGACCAGGCGACCACCAGACCACCAGACCACACGACCATCAGACCAGGCGACCACCAGACCACACGACCACGCGACTACCTCCTAAACTCCAACTCCCCCCTCACAGTCTTCAACAAGGACTCGGCGCGTAACTCGGGCAAGTTGTAGCAGGGGCCGCCCAGATTGTCGGCGAGTTGCTGGGCCAGGCCGCGATCAAAGGCCTGGTGCTCCATATTGATGGTGACATTGCGCACCTGCGCTTGCTTGAAGAGATCGGCCATGCGCAGTGCCTCTTCTTGAGCGGGCATACCGGTCATGCTGACGTTGCCGGCGCCGTCGGTGAGGAGGATGAGCAGGGGTCGGGTTTCGGCATCACGGCGGCGGGCGGCCATGATCACATTGTACGAGGTGAGCAATCCTGCCGACAAAGGCGTCTTGCCCCCCACCGGAATATCTCGCAACGCCTTCTGGGCGAGTTCAACACTGGAGGTCGGGGGCAACACCACCCTCGCCCGATCTTTTTGGAACACCACCAGTCCCACTTGATCCCGCCGCTGATAGGCATCGACCAGGAGTGACATCACCGCCCCTTTGGTCGCTTCCATGCGCTCGGCTGCCGCCATCGACCAGGAAGCGTCTACGGCAAACAGGATAAGATTGGCGGCCCGGCGCACACGCACTTTTCGTTGCAAGTCCTGGCGTTCGACGGCAAAGGCCACGTCATCGCGGTCACGATGCACCTGCTGGAGTGCTGCCTGCCGGAAGGTAGCGTCGAAGGCGATATCGTTCAACTGATCGTGTGCGGGTTGCGCCTTGATATAACGCCCTCGCTTTCGATCGGTGCGAGTGGTTGAGCGACGCCCCCCTTTTGCACGTGTCAGTTTATCCAACGGCGTATCCAAACGCTTGGTCTTAAAAGTGTCACCGATATCGGTCAGTCGATGCGGTGCTCGCTTATCACCGCCGCCTGTCGCGTCCTCACCGCTCTGGGGCTGAGCATCGGCCGGCCCCCCTTCCATCTCCGCTGAAGATTCGTCTCCGTCTAGCTCACCCTCTTTTTTTTTACGTCACCCGGTGCGCCTTCATTGCCGGCCTCGAGCTGATCGGCATCGGCCTCTTGCTGGGCCTGATCCATGCGCTCCTGCAACTGTTGTGGTTGCAAGCTGGCGTCTTGGAAGGGCTGGCGCTTCAGGCGGTGCGGCAAAGCCAGTTCGGCGCCGACCATGATGTCATGCTCGTTGATTTGCAGCCTGCCTTCGAATGCTGCATTGGCGACGGCAGTCTTCAGGATCACGATATCGGCGCGATGGCCGTCGACATTGAAGGAAGCGGTGAGATGGGCGATGAGATAGATATCCCGATCGATATAACGGACCATGGCCAGGCGATTACGCGCCCGCTCGATCTCTTGGGACAGCCGCTGCTCTTGCTCTTCCCAAGCCTCGTAGAAGCCCTCGGGATCCAGATCATAATCAAGGCGGCGGCGCACGATTTCGACGCGAGCTCGGGTGTCGGGGATGCCTTCAATGTCCACGGCATGGGCAAAGCGATCCAACAGTTGGGGTCTCAGGTCACCCTCTTCGGGGTTCATGGTTCCCACCAGGATGAAGTTGGCCGGATGTTGGAAGCTGATGCCCTCGCGCTCAACCACATTAACGCCCATGGCCGCCGAATCTAGCAGCAGGTCGACGACATGATCATCCAGGAGATTGACCTCATCGACGTAAAGTAATCCTCGGTTGGCTGAAGCTAGCACACCTGGCTCGAAATGGCGTTCACCCTGCTTGATCGCTTTTTCGATGTCCAATGTGCCCACCACACGGTCTTCGGTCGCACTCACAGGCAGGTCGACAAAACGAATACGCCGGGTGGTGGTAGGAAGGCTGCCCTCACGTGCCACGCGTTCCTGGCAGGTGGTGCAGTAAAACACCGGCTGATTAGGATCGCAACCGAATTCACAGGCCTCGACCACATCGATTTCAGGAAGGAGTGCCGCCAGACCGCGGGCGGTCGTCGATTTGGCAGTTCCACGTTCGCCGCGGATCAATACACCGCCGATCTGAGGATTGATGGCATTTAGGATGAGCGCTCGTTTCATGCGCTCCTGGTCGACAATGGCTGTAAAAGGATAAACGGCTGGCATCACAACAACACTCCGGAAGATGATTCGGTCGAGCATGAACGATTACGAACTCAGACCATACAAATGCTGATTATATCAAACGGCATATGAAAGGGGCGAATTGTGATAATAGACAAGTAGGTTTTGTATCGGAATCATCAATGTGTCTGCAATCCTCCACCAGAATATATGCCGCAGAGCGCTGCAATCATGGCAGACGCAGATATGAAATGCACGTGAAAACGGAAATCCATTTGTGTATCACACATTCCATTTTTGAACCTACAAGCCCCTGTTGACTACCCCATTGTAGCAGCAGATGGTAGAATACCGGCATATCGAAACTTTAGACTAAGACTAAGACCGGCGTTTAGGAACACAAGCATAATAAGCTGCTGCGTGTGGCCTACCAAAACTATTAAAAACAGAGCTTGACCAAAAATATCAGATTGGCATTGCTGTCATCGCCTTGGCCGGCATTACCGTAGAGTGGATGGTGTAGAGCGCATTGTGAGGAAGCGACAACATAGCAGTGCTCGCGGTGAACCAGGTCTACACACCACGTGCTGGTGAGTGTTTGATTACGGTGGTGGTCATTTACAGTCATACCTAAACTGCCCTCTGTGACAGAAACGCTCGAACAGGATATCCAAGGATCTGGCTATTGCGCAAGCGATTACCCTTCATCCCAGCTGACCCCCATGGAATTACAGAATTTAGAAACACTCCGATCACTACTCTTGATTACTATATTGGCAGTCGCAGTACCAATGGTCTCTGTACGGCTGCAACGATTTCGCATACCTGTGGTCGTGGGTGAAATACTGGTAGGTATTGTCATCGGCCATAGCGGGTTGAATCTCATCGAGACCAACCCCATTCTCGAATTTCTGGCCTGGTTTGGTTTCATTTTCTTGATGTTTCTTTCCGGTCTCGAACTCGATTTCGACCTGTTAGTGCTTCCAAAAGAAAAAAGCAAGCGCTTGCTCAAGCAACCGGTACCACTAGCAATAGCAGTATTCTTAGTCACGCTAGGACTTGGCCTTACCGTCGGCTTCCTGCTGCAAGAGTCCGGTTTGGTGACGAATGCAGTACTCATGGGCCTGATATTGAGCACAACCTCTTTGGGGGTGGTTGTTCCTGTTCTCAAAGAACGACATTTGGTTACCTCCCGTTACGGTCAAGTTATACTCATTTCTGCCTTACTTGCCGATTTCGTAACGCTACTGTTGTTTAGTTTGGATGTAGCTCTACTCAGTAAAGGGCTTACGCTCGACCTGTTGCTGGTATTGGTTTTGCTCGTTCTCTTTGCGGCCGCCGTGCGAATGAGTCGTTTTCTTTCCAATCTACCGGGCCTGCACCGGATAAAGCAGGAGTTGGGCCATGCCACTGCACAGATCGAGGTAAGGGGGAGTTTTGCGCTCATGGTAGGATGGGCAGCGCTGGCAGCTGTATTGGGAGCGGAAGTGATCTTAGGCGCTTTTCTTGCCGGCGCTATCGTCAGCTTGATGACCGACCGGCATGATTCGGTATTGCGCGAGAAACTTGACGCCATCGGATTCGGTTTCTTTATCCCTATCTTCTTTATCATGGTTGGCGTAAATTTCAATGCGAGCGCTTTGTTGGCTTCTCGAGAAGGCCTGCTTCTAGTACCGGTCTTGCTGGTGGCCGCCTATGCTATCAAACTGGGGGCGTCGTTGTTCTTCCGTGCATCATTTGATTGGCGACACACGCTGGCCGGGGGCCTGCTATTATCATCACGGCTTTCCCTAATCATCGCCGCCTCTGCCATTGCACTCGATTTGGGTGTGATCGATGATGCCGTCAACTCCGCCATTATTCTGGTGGCCATCGTCACCGTCACCCTTTCACCCATACTCTTTGATATCATTTTACCCAAAAAAGCGGCTCCAGCCACGCGATCCGGCATCATCGTGGTGGGATCGCGCCAACTGGCGGTACTTTTAGCCCAGCGACTAGCAAAAGCCGCAGCTGTCACCATGGTCAGCCGGCGCGAAATCCAGTTGTCACCTAACCAATCCAAATCCATCGGTCGGATACCTGGCGATGCCCGAGATGCCGATGTCCTGGCGAGAGCGGGCGCGGAGACAGCTGAAGCCCTTGTCACATTAAGCATCGACCACGACTTCAATGAAAATGTCGCCCAGGTCGCATCGGAGCGGTTTGGTATCGACCGTATCGTGACCTGGGCCGAAGAAGGGGATGACCTTAATTTGCTGGAGACAATGGGCGTACGGACCATTCGGCCTCAATTGGCCACCGTTTTATCGCTCGAAGGCGCTACCCGCTTTCCCGCCTCTTTCGACCTGCTGACACACCAGGATGCTGATATGGATGTGGGCGAAGGACAACTATGCAATCCTGCCCTGCATCGACGAGCAGTACGTGATTTGCACTTGCCGGGTGATGTATTGGTGGTTGGTATTCGTCGTAACGGTGAGCGCATTGTGCCACATGGCGAGACTATACTGCATCGTGGCGATATCGTACTGATGGTGGGGTCACCTAACTGTTTACGCGAAGCACTGGCTTGGTTAGAGGAAGAGGGATTTGAGGGGTAATCTGTCTTACAGAATTTGGACTCATGTTGCTGCTTCTCGTGCAATCGGGAGCGACGTTAGGCACTATACGGCCTTACGACCTTCCACTTACTCAAGTACGTATGTAATGGAACGCAGATGATGCAGGAAGAAGTGATTGACAAATATCTCATCATGTCTGAGATGATCCGACCCTTCTGCGTTCTGAATTGTGATTGTCAAATCGGTTCTAGTTTAAAGCCGAACACCCATCATTAAATCGACACTGCTCGATTGAACTTCGTAAAAACCATGATCAAAAACACACGTGCCATTACTTATTCATGTTACTCGGCGATGCTCTTTCTTGGGCTTTCGGCGGCATTGGTAGGAGCAGCAGCCAAGAACATCGGCCTGAGCCCCTACCAAATCGGACTTCTGATCGCCGCTCAGAACCTGGGATTTATCCTCTCTGTAATGATCTCCGGCGCATTGGCTGATACGCATTCCAAACCGAAGATCTTATTTATAGGAAGCGTAATCCTCGCCCTGGCCTTTCTGGCCTTCTACAGCACCGACCTCTTTTGGCTAAACCTTGCTATCATGTTTGCCATCGGCGCCGGGGTCGGTACCTACGAAGGGGCAACAGATGCACTGCTGTTGGATATCCATGATGAACGGCAGAACTATTATATCAACGTCAATCACTTTTTCGTGACCGTGGGTGCTATCATCATTGCAGTATATCTGACTTTTCTCAGTGTAAACTGGCGAAATGCAGTCATTCAATCCGGCGTCATCGTACTGATTCTAGCCGTTGTTTTTGCGCTCATGCGTGCGCGACGTAGGAACACCGAACATGAACCTTATCTCGAACGATTGCGCATCCTCACACGCGACCGCGTGGTGATCGCGTTATTCATTGCCACGTTACTGGTCGTAGGTGTTGAGGCAGGTTCGGTGGGGATACTCACCTCGTATCTTGTGGACCTCCGAGGATTCCCAGCTGGTTCCGCCCAACTGGCGCTGATCCTGTTTTTGGTGGGTATGGCGATCGGGCGTGTGTTAGTCGGATATTTTTCAAAAGACTCTCAGATCGTTAAGACGATTCTCGGCCTGTTTGGCACTTCGGTGATATTCTTCGCTGCCCTGTACTTCCTGGATATCGCACAGTTCAGTTATGTCACGGTTCTGCTCGCAGGCTTATCGATGTCGGCACTGCTCCCCTTGCTCCTAACCCTGGCCGGAGTATTGTACCCGACGATGGCCGGCACGGTTTTAGGTGCAGTCAAGGTCGCTCTGCCCATCGGTGGTATCATCCTCCCCTTCCTGATGTCGATGATCACCCGCCAGATCTCTTTTCAAGCCGCATTGGTCATCTTTCCACTGGCGTTCTTACTCGGTTTTATAATCCTGTTCCTAAACATTCGCGATGTGAGGATGCCCGCTCCAGAGCAAACCACTGTGGAAGCGCCCGGATAAAGTTCAGATCGCGGGCAAAATACTGTGATGACCTGGAGCACAATACTGATGCGCGAAGACGCCGGCACGACCCCCTCTTTCTTCAATGGTGATCAGTTCTCCCCATCAGTTCTTTGCTGACATCCTGTAACCAGGATGAATCAGGCGCCCCGTACGGCCGGAACTTCTCGAGTCTCGCCTCATCTTCGCTATGGAAGTAGGCCCGGTAGAGCCCCAGTTTAGCTGCGGCAGGCGTGTCGATCAAGTTGGCCGAATCCTCGGCGCCCATCTGCATGGCCACGCGCATCTCGAATTCACGTAGGGAGCGACGATCCAGTGTGCGGGTGAGGTTGGTGTAGGTGTCGCACCAGAGGATGGTGTGCACGCCCAGTTCCGGGCCTTCCCGCAAGATGGTAGGGAACTGTTTGGCCGGGCCGGGTGGGGTTTCCTCTTCCACGCTGAAGGAAAAACCCAGATCATCTTCCTGGCGCAAATCCCGCGCCCGCTGCAGGCCGTAGATCAGCAGATAGATAGCCGGTTCCTTCCCCACCGCCGACTCGTCTTGCTGCAGACGCTGGTCCACCTCCGCGGCTATTTCGGCGATGAAGTCCGATAACTGGCGGCGACGACCACGCTGCATGGAATGCGGCAATCCCTTGGCAAGCTGGGCTAACAGATCGGCGTAAGGCGCGTCCACGGACGAGAAATCCAGGATGTAGAACCGAGCGTTGTCTGGAGTGTGTTGGGCAGCGAGACTCACCAGCGCGGCCTCGATCATGCCCATAGCCGCCTCGTCGTCCCGGCCCACGATCATCAGGTTACCGGCGCTCTGGCGGCGAAATGAGCGGCAGTGTGGTCTGCGATGCGATGGGTTCACCCAACCAGGCGGAGACGCGGCGGGCGGCCTGGGGCCAGGTGGGGGCAGCCAGAAGTCCATTAAGTGAGCGGTTTTTCGCCGCCAGAGCCGGGGCGTTGCCCTCGAACACGATCTGCGGCTGCGATGGACGATACTTTTGCTCCTGAGCGAATGAGCGAATACGCACCAGGTACGCTTCGCGTTCATCGTCGTCCAGCCAGGCCACCTGGAAGGGGTGGTTGCCCTCGACCAAGCCATTGGCGTCGTTGTAAATGGCTTCGCCAGGCCGGGAGAGCAAGCGGGCCGCGGGGTTGTCGTCGGCCAGGATCAGGCGGGAGTCCGCCTCGGTGCATTGCAGGGCGATGCGCACCGCCATCTGGTCCATGGTGCTACGAGAAAGGGCGTAAGCTCCGGACAGGGTTTGGGAGCCGAGGATGACATGCACGCCAAAGGCGCGGCCCTGGCGCACGAGCCGGTCCAGCACTTGAGAGGTCGCGGCCGCCACTCGATCATCTTCGGTGAAGAACTCCTGGAATTCGTCCACGATGAGGAGGATGCGGGGCATCTGTTTGCCGTTCTTTTTCCGATAATCGGCGATGCTGTCCACACCGGCGGCGCGGAAGAGCTCGCCGCGACGTTTGAGTTCGGCGTCCAATCCTTGCAACACGCTGAGCCCGAACTCCCGCTCGCTCTCGATGGCGACGACGCGGGCATGTGGCAGCTCGTAGGTGGCGTAGCCCTTGAACTCGACCCCTTTCTTGAAGTCCACCAGGTAGAGTATCACCTCATCGGGACTGTAGGTCATGGCCAGACCGGTGATGAGGGTGTGGAACAAGGTGGACTTGCCTGAACCGGTGCGGCCGGCAATGAGGGCGTGCTGAGCCGTGCCCTGCCCTAAATCCAGATACTGCACTCTGCGAGCGCCGATAGGCCCCAAGGGCACATGCATGCCTTCCTCGCTGGATGCCTGCCACCACGCTTCCGGCGACGGGGCGATGCGCTCGAAAGGCACTTCCACGTTCCCCGCTTCTAAAGAGGCTTCGCCGACCGCTTTGACGATTTGGCTGAAAAGCTGCGGCGGCGGGGGGGCGTCCAATTCCAGTGTCAGGTCTCGGAAATCTTCATCGTCCCACACCCAACGCTCGCCATCCCAGGCAATGACCGTGGATGCTCGTTCCAGATCGGCCAGATCGAAGCCGTGGGGCATTGGTTTCTCCGTATCGGCCAGCACCACCGCGTACACGCCGCAGCGGGAGCCGTTTTGAGCGATGCTGAGCAGGCGACGGGCCGCGTCCTCGCTGAAATTAGTGGGAAAGTCGAACACCACCAGGATGCGATAGGGCTCGGCGATCTCGCCCGCTTGCTCGTTGTACTCCTTGATGGTGGCGTACTCGTTGCGCAGATAAGTCTGGATCACCGTCTCGATATGCTCGGTAAGCTCGGCCAGGCGCTGCTCGATGTGCCGGGGCTCGGTCCAACCGCGGGCGCTGACCAATTGCGGGTCGTAATCGGCCAGGTGCATGAAAGGCGCAACGTTTTGGCCCAGACCCACGGGGTCGAGGAAAGTGAAACGCAGCTTGCCGGGGGGGATGGCAGCCAAAAAGTGAAGCAGTAGGGATTGAAGGGCGGGGATGGCGTCCTTCCTGGCCTGTCCGTTCACATTCCAGAGAAGGGAGCGGCTGCCGATGGCCGGCAAAAACACCGGCATGGTAAGCGTGTGATATGTCCCGCGCATGGCAAGTTGACCCAGGCGCACCAATTCCGGAGCGCCTGGCCCGGGTCGAGGTCGCCACCCCTGCCAGAAAGTAGAGTCCCACGGCGCCACATGATCGTCAAGCTGCGCGGACAGAATCTGTCCTCCGGCTTCCACCTGCTTCCATTGGGTCAGATAGCCAGATTGCGCCGCCTGCAGAGCGCTCTGGTGTTTGGCTTCGGCCTGCATGAGGCGCTGCTTTTGCCTCGAGACCGCCTGTCCGTAAGCTTGCCGGGCTTTCGTTTCGGCCTGTTGGCGTTGATCTTCAGCAGCTTGGAGGCGATCACGCTGTACTTTCTCTTCTTGATCCAGGATGCGGCCATGCCAGAACTCGGCTGCGGCCACCGCTGTCGCCAGTTGAGTGGCATGGTGTTGGATCTGTCGAATCAAGTCACGTTCTGAGGGCATGATGAAACTCCATGGTGCGCCGCATCACAGATGCAACTGCGAACCTTATTCGATCGCAACTCGGTCTGCAAGGAGAGTAGATTTGCTTCCAGGTCGTATTCGAAACCGGCAACTGATGGTTTGCAGCGCATACCTACAGCCGCCTTGCGAAAAGCCGGGAGTAGATTGTCGAAAGCGGTGATTTCAGGCCAGAAATGGCGGTGTGTCTTGCTCATGATTCATGTTGTCTTATGTCAAAAAATGGAAGACTTCTATCAAAATTCGCTGGGGGGCAAAACCCCCCAGACCCCCCGTTCCAGAAACTCAGAATATCTGCAACCAGCAATCCAGAATCAAGGCGAGAGGGCGCAACGGAAACCGAGGTAGTTGTTACGATTCCCGGGGGTGCCGTTGCCCCGGGAGGCGGAGCGCACGGTGTCCTGATCGACGTTCCACGAGCCGCCCCGCAGCACGTGAGATTGACCTGACTCCGGCCCTGTTGGATTGCGGGCAGGAGATTGGCTGTAATAGTCGCTTGCATACCAATCTGCCACCCACTCCCATATGTTTCCTGCCATGTCTAAGGCACCATAGGGACTGGCGCCAGCTGGATAGCTCCCCACAGGAGCTGTGCGTTTATAGCCATCTCCTGTACCTTGACCGTTCAGTTTGCTATCATCAATGCCGTTCCCCCAGGGATAGACGCTGCCATCCGTGCCTCGCGCCGCTTTCTCCCACTGCGCTTCGCTAGGCAGTTGCAGCCCTGCCCACTCGCAGAAGGCTTTGGCGTCATACCAGTTCACCTTCACCACCGGATGATCGGGCTCGCCATTATCGTTGCGGGCAGGATCACAGGCGCCGGCTGCAACACAGTGCTGATACTGGAGGTTGGTCACTTCGGTCATGCCCATCCAGTACGCATCCAGGTAATGAAACTCTGGGTTCGCTCAAATGTGATACCAAATCTGGAATTCGTCTTTTTTGACCAGCATTCGGTCCTCGCCAGGCAATTTATTGTCAACTTGCGTGATTTTTTGTCACCGAATTTGTTCTGATGAACATCGCTTCACCCAGT
>JAAENL010000282.1 GCA_024224435.1 Halieaceae bacterium | reverse complement strand
TAGTGGAATTAGTGCAGGTCAAAGCACCGCTTTGCCCTGCCTCAATGATACGGGTCAGCTCATAGCTGGTCAGCAAACCCAGAAATTCATGCAGCGCAAAGCACCACTTGGCGCTGCCCTTTATGTCTTGCTCAAAAGCGCTTTTCCGGCCGTGGGGGCAGGAAAAAGCCGCCCCTTTATTTTGGGCTATTTGTTGGCCCGGAACAGTTGACACAACTACCTGTAAGCCCGACAATGCGCGGCTCGCATCGCGGAGGGGTACCCAAGCGGTCAACGGGGGCAGACTGTAAATCTGCTGGCTCAGCCTTCGCAGGTTCGAATCCTGCCCCCTCCACCAGTTTTTACTGGCGGGCTGCGATGAGAGAGGATAGAAAATTTGGTTACGCAGGGACTGCTCAGGCCTATAGGGTCAGGAGTGTTCCTGTGTATGCGTATTTAAAAAGTATTTAGAAAGGCAGCAGAAATTTGGTTGTTTGGCGGGTGTAGTTCAAAGGTAGAACCTCAGCCTTCCAAGCTGATGATGTGGGTTCGATTCCCATCACCCGCTCCAGTTTTATTAAGGGATGATACAAGTCGGCCCACGTAGCTCAGGGGTAGAGCACTTCCTTGGTAAGGAAGAGGTCACGAGTTCAATTCTCGTCGTGGGCTCCAGCGTCATGCCAGCTGTTTTTTTTGAGTTTAGTTTTTTATTAATAGCGTTTTTGTTGATAGCAACGGTCAGCTAAAGGCAATTAGAAGGTCAGATCAGAGGATCCATCATGGCTAAAGAAAAATTCGAACGTAATAAACCTCATGTGAATGTTGGCACGATTGGCCACGTTGACCACGGTAAGACGACGCTGACGGCGGCCCTGACAAAAGTCATGGCGGAAGTGCACGGTGGTGATCTGACGGCCTTTGCTGATATTGATAACGCTCCGGAAGAACGTGAGCGCGGTATCACGATTGCGACGGCTCATGTTGAGTACGAAAGTGCCAACCGCCATTACGCCCACGTTGACTGCCCCGGACATGCTGACTACGTGAAGAACATGATTACCGGTGCTGCGCAGATGGACGGTGCGATTCTGGTATGTAGCGCGGCTGATGGCCCGATGCCACAGACACGTGAACACATTCTGCTGGCCCGCCAGGTGGGTGTGCCTTACATCGTGGTATTCCTGAACAAGGCTGACATGGTGGACGACGAAGAGCTGCTGGAACTGGTGGAGATGGAAGTTCGTGATCTGCTTTCCACCTATGAGTTCCCGGGTGATGACACCCCGCTGATCGTAGGTTCGGCGCTGAAGGCGCTGGAAGGCGACCAGAGTGATATTGGTGCGCCGTCGATCGTTAAGTTGGTTGAAGCGCTGGACAGCTACATTCCGCAGCCGGAACGCGCCATAGACGGTGACTTCCTGATGCCGGTGGAAGATGTGTTCTCGATCTCGGGTCGCGGCACGGTGGTAACCGGCCGTATTGAGCGTGGCGTGGTAAACGTTGGCGACGAGCTTGAGATAGTAGGTGTTAAGGACACACAGAAGACGACCTGTACGGGTGTGGAGATGTTCCGCAAGCTTCTGGATCGTGGTGAAGCGGGCGACAACGTGGGTGTACTGCTGCGCGGTACCAAGCGAGAAGATGTTGAGCGTGGCCAGGTTCTGTCGAAGCCGGGATCGATTACACCGCACACCAAGTTTGAAGCTGAGGTGTACATACTGACGAAGGAAGAGGGTGGTCGTCATACGCCGTTCTTTAAGGGCTACCGCCCGCAGTTTTACTTCCGGACGACGGACGTAACGGGAGCATGTGAGTTACCGGAGGGCACCGAGATGGTGATGCCGGGTGACAATGTGCAGATGAAGGTTGAGCTGATTGCTCCGATCGCCATGGAAGATGGCCTGCGTTTCGCTATTCGCGAAGGCGGCCGTACCGTAGGCGCCGGGGTGGTTGCAAAGATTATCGAATAATCACGAAATGGGGCCATGCCCCTGTCATGCATTGCAGCATGGTGAGCAGTAATATTTTAAGATTGCAGTATTGAGTGGGGTCTGACCCCGAAAAAGGTACAAGAATGGCTACAAATCAAAATATCAGAATCCGCCTGAAGGCTTTTGATCATCGCCTGATCGACACATCTGCCAAGGAAATTGTCGAAACAGCCAAGCGTACAGGCGCCCAGGTTAAAGGCCCGGTGCCGCTGCCGACCAAGATGGAGCGCTTTACCATACTGATTTCGCCGCACGTCAACAAAGACGCCCGCGACCAGTACGAGCTGCGCACCCACAAGCGGTTGATGGACATCGTGGAGCCAACGGATAAAACCGTTGACGCCCTGATGAAGCTTGAACTTCCAGCCGGTGTAGACGTACAGATTAAGCTGAATTAAGGCTGGCCTAAATAAGGCTTGTCAGGGCCGGGATTGTTGCTATAATTCCCGGCTCACTCAGAGCTCGACTCAGGTATCCACCTGCGTCGAGCTTTGCATTGTGAATAAACAATTACCGGGGTAATTAAAGAAAAACCACCCCGGACTTGAATGGATTCCACCGGGTCAGCTTCAGATCTGGGTTACGGGGCAAAGAAGCCGCGTTATAAACCAGAGACGAAGGCTGGCCCTTGG
>JAAENL010000281.1 GCA_024224435.1 Halieaceae bacterium | reverse complement strand
CTGGTATTGTCCAGAGAGTCATTGCACGTTCAGTCTGCTGGCTGACTGCTTTGCCGCACGCCTGTCGGGTACCTTGACCGCAGATCTCCTGATCTCGAGGATTTTAATATGACCGGGGTTCAACAGAATGCGGGTCAAGCGGATGAGTTTCACGACGGCTGAAAAGTGATCGCCGGCGACGTGCCTCATGCCAGCCTGTCGAACCATTGATCGTGATTAATTCGAAACCAATGCATAGACCAGACGTAAATTGGTCCCAGGAAAAACCGTCTCCGTCTGATTGAGCTCTGTACACAGGTGACGGATCACCTCATCGTTACAACGATTGGCCTGGTGATGCACGCGCACCGTCAAGGTCCCGGCGTTTTCGTCGGGCAGCAGGTCGGCTTCCGTGCTGTAGAGCGCTCTCAGTAAACTGCGCGCATCATCTTCGCGCTGCATCGTCTCCCGCGCCATCTGCACCATCGCGGTTTCGGCGCGGTAGGCCACCATCTTGATGGTATCGATCAGGTGCTTACTTTGGGTGCTCAGTTGCTTGAAGCGTTCCTCTTCGGGTAGCTCGGCCATGGTGATGTGGTGTTTGACCGCCTT
>JAAENL010000280.1 GCA_024224435.1 Halieaceae bacterium | reverse complement strand
TCCGATTTTGCGGCAGAGTGCATGGACGGTGAATGATTATCGGGCCACTCCGAGTGTGGTCCAGGGCGCACAGCCTGGCGTTGCCCATCATGCGATCAAGCTAGACGGCACCCAGCGCGGCGGTGGATTCTTGGGCTTTCAGGCGGCAGGCAATCCCTTCGAAAGTGCCTGGAGGGGCACTCAAACCCATAATTCAGTGTGGTTGGCGACGGGCGGAGTGGGACAGTGGCAGGTGGATGTGGCTTTGAATGCGGATGGACCTGGTTGGGTGATTGGACGCACTTACAACTCACTCCAGAATGATGGAGCCGTGGACAGCAACGGCTATCAAGGGCGCAACTGGTTTCAGATGGCGCAACCGGAAATTCAATTGGTGGAGCATCCAACGGACGATGCTTTGGACACTCTGTACCTGATCCATGGTGTGGATCGCTTTGCTGAGTATGAGCGGGCGAACGCGACTTCGGACACCTATGTGGGCACCAACGGGGCTGCGGGAGCTTTCGTGCGCGCTGCTGGCGCGACCGGGCAACCCGATGTTTGGACATACACGGATACGGCATCGACAACCTATGCTTTTTTTGGCTTCGATGGTGATGCGGGTTTAGCTGCCGGGCAAATTTGGAAGAAGACCGATGCTGCCGGTGAGAGCGCCTTTGTTGGGCACGTCAGCGATGCGGCACAATCGATCATCAACGGCTACGAGAGTGGCAGATTGCGCTGGTGTTTTGACAGCGAAGATCGCCGTTTTGAATTTATGTACAGTGCGAGCGCGATAGGCGGGGCCGTTCGCTTGGAATCGGTGGTCGCACAGGAGCAGGATGGTACTTCTTGGGCCAACCCGGGCACGATCACCGAAGTGGCGCGCGTAGAATACGGCTACGTGACCACTGGAAACGCGGCAGCCATTGGCAATTTGCAGCAGGTGGTTACGACCTCTCCATTGTCTGCTGCGGGCGTGGATGAAACGCGGGTGCTGCACTATCGCTATTGGGATAACACC
>JAAENL010000279.1 GCA_024224435.1 Halieaceae bacterium | reverse complement strand
TTCTCTCTCGTGAGATGTTTCGCGGTGAAATCGAGTTCAAGAATGTGTCGTTTGCCTATCCCGGCGCGGAGATGAGTTCGCTCAGTGATGTTTCCTTCAAGATCAAACCCGGCGAGCACGTGGCCATATTGGGTCGGGTTGGTTCGGGCAAGTCCACCCTGCAGAAACTGGCGATGGGCTTGTATCAGCCGACGGATGGCGCCATCTTTATCGATGGCATCGACAGCCGACAGTTGGACCCTTCCGAACTGCGCAGCCGCATTGGCTATGTGCCGCAGGATATCACCCTGTTCTATGGCAGTTTGCGCGACAATCTCACTATGTCTAATGCTCAGGTCTCCGATGCAGCGATAGTGCGTGCGGTCGAGATCGCCAATCTTGCGGATTACGTCAACCGCCACCCGCAGGGCTTCGATATGATGATCGGTGAACGCGGCGACTCCCTTTCTGGCGGTCAGCGTAAATGTGTGGCGTTAGCGCGGGGCGTCATCAACGAGCCGCCACTCTTGCTGATGGACGAGCCGACCGGCTCCATGGATCACTCGACCGAGGTAGCAGTTCAAAAACAGCTGGCAGAGTTTGTCCAGGGCCGTACCTGGCTGGTGGTGACGCATCGCAATACCCTGCTGGAGATGGTGGATCGCATCATCGTAATTGACCAGGGCAAGCTGGTGGCTGACGGGCCGCGGGAAACCGTGGTGCAGGCCCTTCAGCAGGGTCGTATAGGAAAAGCGGAATGAGTGCTGAGTCGCAGGAACGAATGCCCGGCGAGGCCGGGGCCGCGCCGCCACCGGCACAGGAGCAGCGTTCTGTGTCTTGGCATCGACAGCTAGTGGATGTCCTTTTTGCACCCTGGATACCCGATGATACTGAGACGCCGGATGACTGGCAGCAGGACGTTCACCGCGCCTTCGTAGAGCAATACCCGTTGCGGGCGCGCAAGATTCTTTATGCGGTGGCGATTGCTGTTGTGGTGCTGGTGACCTGGTCGGCTCTGGCAGAGATTGACGAAGTGACAAAAGGTCAGGGAAAGGTCATACCGTCGCGACAGGTGCAGGTGATTCAATCCCTCGATGGGGGTGTTATCACCGAGATTCTGGTGCGTGAGGGAGACATGGTTAAGCAAGATGAGCTGCTGGTTCGTCTTGATCAAACACGCTCCCAGTCCACCTTTCGCGAAAATCGGGCTGAGTTCCAAGCGCTTTCAGTCAAAGCTGCGCGGCTGCGCGCACTCGTGGAGGATACAGACTTCGTGCCCGATGCCGAACTCTCGGTGACTGTGCCCAATATTGTGGCAGAGGAAATGGCGCTGTTTACCACGCGACGTGCGGAGCTGGATCTGGCGCTGAAAATTGCGCAGCGTCAGCTTGAGCAGCGTGATGAGGAACTGGTCGAGGCCATTGCGCGTGAGGCGCAGGCGGCTCGCTCTTTGGAGTTGACGAGTCAGGAGTTGCGTATGACTCGCCCAATGGTCGATTCGGGGGCGGTATCCGAGGTCGAAATACTGCGACTGGAGCGAGAAGAAAATCAGCTCTCCGGCGAGCGCAAGCAGGCGGCGGCGCAGATTAACCGGCTTGAGTCTGCCATTCAGGAGGGTCGCCGCAAACTGGATACGGTAGATGTGGAGTTTGACAACGAAATTCGTGAGGAGTTGGCGGACACACTATCGCGTATCAATTCCCTGCGGGAAACTGCGGAGGGACTATCGGATCGAGTGAAAGGCGCGGAGATTCGCTCGCCGGTTAATGGCACAGTAAAACAGCTTTATCACTATACGATCGGTGGTGTGGTTCTTCCTGGTAAAGAGATCATTGAGATCGTGCCGGCAGATGATACGTTGCTACTTGAGGCCCGTATCCGGCCCAGAGACATCGCTTTTTTAATGCCAGGGCAAAAAGCATTAGTGAAATTCACCGCTTACGATTTTGTTGTCTATGGCGGACTGGAGGGCGTTGTAGAGCATATCGGTGCGGACACGGTTATGGATGAAGAGGGCGAGCCTTTCTACGAAGTCACTGTTCGTACCCACGAGGCCCGCCTGGCGGAAGATAAACCTATTATTCCAGGTATGGTCGTAGAAGTAGACATACTGACCGGCAAGAAAAGCGTGCTGGCCTACCTCATGAAACCTATTCTTCGCGCCAAGCAATACGCACTCACGGAGCGCTGATGAGCCGGGTTTTTATTACGCCCACGGGCATATTGCGCGAGCGCTGGCGTGAGGCATTTCCTGCAGCCCGCGCCGCGGCAAAAATCGCCCGGCTAACAGAAAAGGTTCTGACCGATACAGGCAGCCTTTGGCTGGATACAGCCCAGTTGCCAGAGCAGTTGAGAATGCCCCGGGTGATTGCCGCCTGTGCCCTGGGTCGACCTGTGGTCGTGATGGTTGGTGTACCTGCGGAGGGAGAGGCCCACGCGTTCCTCAATGCGGGGGCGGTCGGTTATTGCCATGTAGAGGCAACGCCCGAGCAGTTGCAGGAAATTGCGACCGTGGTGGAGCACGGTGGGCTGTGGATGCCGCCCGCCCTGTTGCAGCGCTTCCTGGCGCTCACGACGCGTGCTACTGGGTCCCAGATGACGCAGGTGCAGCCCCTGAACGAATTGACCTCGCGCGAGCTGATGGTCGCGGAGCAGGTCGCAAAAGGAGCCAGCAACCGCGAAATTGCTGAAATCCTGAGTATCACAGAGCGAACAGTCAAAGCGCATTTATCGGCGATTTTCGAGAAATTGCAGGTGCGTGACCGGGTACAACTGGCGTTGAAGATGAATAATATCCCCACCTACCATACGGTGAATTGAGCCCCGGCATCCGTTTTCAACGCCCCTGACCCCGGCTGACCCCCATTGATTCGACTGTGACCTGCTTCACACTGTGTAATTCAGGCACCTTTACCTGTCCAAAAGTACAATGCCAGAGCCGGTCGGTCGGCATAGTATTGCAACACTATACCGGTAATTTTACACAAACAGGGTCGCGTTGCCGATCCAGATGGGGAGAAAGGCATGGCACAGGAATCTACCGCAACAGTCACCGCGATCACGGGCCGGGCTATGGCCCGCAACTCCGACGGCGAACTGCGTGTGCTTAGAGTGGGCGATACCCTGCGCGAGGGTGAAAGCGTGGTCACGCCAGACGGTGGATCTGTAGAGCTTGCCCTTGCTGATGGTAGCCCGCTCGGTGTCCCCGGCGCGACGGAAATGGCGATTACCGGCGACCTGCTGGCGGAGACTGCAGTTGGCGTCGATGAGAGCGCCCTGCAGGACGAGACAGTACAGCAGGTATTGACCGCCCTCGACTCTGGTGAAGACCTGGGCGACGTGGTGCCCGCGACGGCCGCCGGTGATGCCGGACAGAACTCCGGTTCCGGATTGGACGGCGAGGGACACAGCTATGTGCGCCTCAGTCGTATTACGGAAGAATACTCCGAATTCAGTGGCATAGAGGGCAGCGCCGCTGCGGTTGCAGAGTTTGCAGTGGATGAAAACTTCATCCCGCTGGACGCTGTCGACGACTTTGCGACTACCGAGGTGGATGTGCCGGTCACTGTCGATGTGCTACCCAATGATGATTTTCAGTTGGGTGCCACGGTCGTTTCCGTGACCAATGGCCA
>JAAENL010000278.1 GCA_024224435.1 Halieaceae bacterium | reverse complement strand
CCTATTTGGCGGTAATACGTCGAGCAGTTCACATAAGACATCATACGCCGCAGTTTGTCGTCTTGCTCAGCGTCCCATTTCGTTATGTAGGACGCGAGATGACCGACGCAACGCAGCAGGTCGAACCTGGCTACCCGCGCAGCGTACATTGTCGTCATAGACACGCTGGCGGCCATTTTATTCATTTCGCCAGGGCCCGGAGGAGGGGGAGTTGGTGCTCCCTTCTCCGGCTTATCTGTGGCACCGACCGGGGTGGTGCAGCCCTGGTAAAGCCGCGACTCGTCAATGAATGGAGTCGCAGCGTTCTTAAGCTTCATGCCTGCCATGCCATGCGTAAGATCATGGTACTTTTTCACGTTGTCCCTAAGATACACCTCCATATCGTACATATAACCCCTAACCTCATGCTGTGGGTCACGTAACTTAAGGGGCACATCAGCACCATCACGGGGATGCAGAAGAGGGGACTGAGAAAGATACTCACTCACGACACTCACAGGCACCTTAAACTCTCGCACGTAACACCCAAGGAAGCGATCCGGACCAGACGGCTCGTCCATAGTAATACGTGCGCGCAGCATGCTCCAGATATCCATGATACATGCTGACGGTGCGGCTAGTTTAAAGTCATCCACGCACACAATTAGCAATGCGCGGTGCACGGGATGCCAAAAGACGGAGCGCCATTCGGGCACGCGCTCAAAGCCGCATTCAAGAATGCGCTTCTCGCAGTCTTCCTCCCAGTAGCCTCCGGCATCTGGATGGCCATAAAGGGCCAACGTCAGCCTGACCACCGGGTTAGTATATTTGCCTTCCCACTCAGGTGGCCACCAGTTACGGGGCAAGGCCACCCACGTTTCGGCACCTTTAAGAAAGGACTGCGTGTACGCACTAGTAGCGTCGCTCATCATTTGGATATACCCCTTGGACAAGGACAGGGCATCCAGCACTCGAGCCGCTTCGATTGTTGGCGGCGCTGAACCAAGATCTTCAAACAACGCGTAGTTGAAGTCCTGGTCGTGAACCTGGTTGCCCAAGAACACGGCGCGCGCCTTGAACTTGCGGTCAGGGTGTCCAACCGCAAGCTCCGCGCCCTTCTCATAAAGAAGCTCGCAAACACGGCCAAAGTGGACGGTTGACTTTCCACGGTGCCGGGCTCGCACTGTCGCGGCCTCTTGCACCGAAGATTCGTCATACACGCCCTTGCCGCCCCCACTCGGGTGAGGCATATTGCGGAGCTTATCCCGTTCCTGCAGCAAGGCTGCCTTCTCAGCGGGGTTGGCCCACTGAGAACGAGGCACCTTGCGGGCAACGCAGGAGGGATAGATGGGCACGTTATCATGCGCATGCAATTCATGCCGGATACTCTCAAGCGAACGGGGCTCGAGGTCGCGCATATACCGGTCATCGTCTTCAGGTTCAGCGGGCCCAACGTCAGGAGGACCCGCCGAACCATCCGACTCCGACACGGCGCTGGCGGCAATGTAAACCGGACCATGCGAAGCAAGGTATTTATTGACCTCGCGGACATGCTTGCCATAAGCAACATGCACTGCGGCAGCGAACATGGGAGGGTAATGACCAGACATTTTGGTATTACCCCCCTGCGCGATATCATGCGTGTGGTCGCCGGGGCACTTCTTACCGTCAAGAGCCT
>JAAENL010000277.1 GCA_024224435.1 Halieaceae bacterium | reverse complement strand
TGAAATTGCTGCCCGGGGCTATCGCGTGTTGATTAATAATCGGCCCGAGGGTGAGGAAGAGGCACAGCCCACTGAATCGTCGATTGCAGCGGCTGCGCGCGATGCGGGAATTGAATATCACTTTATGCCAGTCACACACTCAACATTTCCCGGTCCGCATTTCGATGCCATGAGCGACTTGTTGGATGATCAGGAGCGACCAGTTCTGGCATTTTGTCGCTCGGGTACACGCTGTGCGAATCTCTGGGTTGCCAGTGTAGATGCTATCCACCGTAAATCGGCAGCAGGTATTGCCAAACAGCGGGGTTTCGACCTTGGCATGGTTTCACGCTTGCTCGCACAGGGCGGGACAGAATGCTGATCAATCGCCTGACAAGGAGTGAGTGTCCGCTATGACAGAAGAGCCTGAAGTACGTCCCGCCAGCACGGTTGTTCTGTTACGCAACTCCACGGGAGGGCTGCAGACATTGATGCTCAGGCGAAATAAGGCGTTGATATTTGCCGGTGGGGCCTGGGTATTCCCGGGGGGCTCTCTGGAAGCGCAGGACCTTGCCGCCGCCAATAACAATACTGAAATGGCTTCTCGTTTTGCGGCGGCACGGGAGGCTCAGGAGGAGTGTGGCCTGACGGCACAGGTCGAGGAGATGGTGTTGCTCAGTCATTGGACCACGCCAGTTGGAGAGCCTCGCCGGTTTTCAACCTGGATTTACGCCGCTCCGGTAGCAGACGATGTCGAGGTTGTTATCGACGGCAGTGAAATTCATGATTCGAAATGGCTGGATGTTAGTGAAGCAATTGCCGCGCATAAAAAGGGCGATCTCAACATGCTGCCGCCAACTTACTTTACACTGTTACGACTCGCGGATTATGGCACGGTTGAACACATGACGGCCGTCGAACGCGATTCTCCGGTGCCCGAAGTGTTCCCGGTCTTTAGTGTTGACGGCGATGACCTTATGGTGATGTTCAGGGGTGATGCTGGTTACGACTCCAGGGATGGTTCCATTGCGGGTCCGCGTCATCGCGCGGTGCTCATTGGTGGCTATTGGCGCTACCACTACACTGACGTTGACCCTGCCTATCCAGCGCTGGTGCCGCAGTGAATTCTTTATCGGGCGAGGTCACGCAGCGCAGGCCGCTCTGGGATATCCCTACAAGAGTCTTTCATTGGTCGGTGGTGTGTTTGTTGCCTCTGGCGTGGTGGAGTGCAGATCAGCAGCGTTTTGAAGTCCACCAGTGGGCCGGTTATACACTGCTGGTGCTGGTATTGAGTCGGTTTGTGTGGGGTATCGTAGGCAGTCGTCACTCGCGGTTTACTGACTTCCTTGTGGGTCCGGCCGAGGCCAAGCGTTATATCCAAGGGGGTGGCGCGCGCAGTCAAGGGCATAATCCACTGGGGGGATGGTCCGTGATGCTATTGCTGACACTGCTGTTGGCGCAAGCAGTGAGCGGACTATTTAATAGCGATGATATTTTGTTTTCCGGCCCCCTTTACTACTGGGCGAACAGCGACGTTCAGAGCGCCATGGGGGTGGTGCATGAGGTGGTTTTTAATGCTCTTCTCGCGCTGGTAGGCCTGCATGTGTGCGCGGTTTGCTTTTACCAGCTGCATCGACGTGAAAAACTGATTCAAGCCATGATTACAGGTTCCGCACCGGGCAAGGAGGGGCTTGCCCCCGCTGTGTCCAAGTGGCGGTTACTGCCGATTTTAATACTGGTTTCTGCTGGGCTTTGGCTACTCATTGCGCAAGCGCCTGCGCCGGTTTACCTGGGTTTTTAACGAGTGGGAGCGCGGTTTGTTGCCCGTGCGGGGCTCTCAACTGTCGGTAATGGAGGGAACGCTGTGACAGAAGGTGGATGTCTGTGTGGTGAGGTTCGGTTCTCGGTGGAGCGTTTCGATTCCTCGGTATTCAAGTGCCATTGTTCTCTGTGTAGGAAAACGTTTGGGGGTGCATCGAGCGCCGCGACCCTCGTCGCGGAGTCTTCTTTTCGCTGGCTAAAAGGAAGTGAAGCGGTGCGTGAATACCGTTGTGAGAGCGGATTCCTTCGGCGTTTCTGCCCGCGTTGTGGCTCTGTTGTGCCGCAGTTTTTGCCCGACTATCAACTTCATTGGATTCCTGTGGGTTTGCTTGATACAGATCCGGGCCTGGCTCTTGGGCACCATATTCATGTGGCATCCAAGGCGGGTTGGGAGATTCTCGACGATAAAGCGCAATCGCATGCGCAGGGGTTTGATTCCTGAGCACAAGCGATGCGCTGATGTCGTTTTGACGCTAGTAGAGGTAATCTTTGGACTTGTACTCGTCGTGACAGGCCTTGCAGGCTTTGCCCGTTGCAGCGATATCGCCCGCGATGGCCTTGCGGTCGCCTGAGTTTGCCGCTGTCTGCAGGGTTTTGACCGCCATCGCCATATCATCCATTTTAGCCTTGAAGTCTTCCTTGTTTTCCCAGATGCCAGGCTTGGCCCGGGTCGTACCCTTGTCAGAGCCGTCGGCGAAACCTCGCATGCCGTCCATTGAGGTCAGTATGGCCAATTCGTCGGCATAAACCGTCATCTGGTCATCGTTCCAGGGAATTTCACCCTTCACCATGGCGACCATGGGGCCGAAGTTCAGCGCGATCATGGTGAACCAGGACTGGCGGTAGGATTGCGGCACCTCTTTGTCGTTCAGGTGAGAGATGGCAGCAGGCGATAGTGTGACGACGGCTACGGTTGTCACCGCCAGTAGAATCTTGCACAGGTGTTTTCGCATGGTGGCTCCTTGCTGGTGTGAGTGGTTTGTCGCCGCGGGCGAGCAGGGGACAGTGTATTGACCGGGTGACAGCCCTGACAAGCATAAATTGTAGAGAGAGCGCGCGTACCCGGCGTGTTACGACCAATTTTTTAAACCTGTCACCAATTACATGGGCCAGTGGCAGGTATTCCCGCGGTATTGCGCTACCATGCACTCTGGTTCCTGGGGAAGAGCTCAATGAGTAAAGAACAGCAGTGGGATTACAGTTTCGATGTTGTGGTGGTTGGCTCCGGCAACGGCGGTATGACCGCGGCTCTGTGCAGCTATGAGATGGGCGCCAAGGATGTCCTGGTCGTCGAAAAGTCGGACCTGTACGGCGGTACCAGTTCCATCTCGGGTGGGGGGGTCTGGGTACCCTGCAATCGCTATGCGAAAGCGGCCGGAGCCGATGATTCTCTTGAGAATGCCAAAAAATATTTGCGCCAGTTAATTACCGAGGAAGAGGTTCCCGAGTACCAGCTCGATGCCTATTTAGAGAACGCCCCTAAAATGGTTGACTTTATGCACGAGCGCACCCAGATGCGGTACGTGACGCTAGAGCACTATCCTGATTATTACACCAATCTTGAAGGCTCCATGGCGGGTCATCGCTCTATGGAGCCCGAGACATTTAACGCCGACCGACTCGGCGATGAGTGGCGACGTTTGCGTCGCACGCATCCGATGATGCACCTCATGGGCTTGATCGGGTTTACTCAGGTCGAGGCGGCACTGCTTATCGGTCAGCAGCCGGGGTGGTGGAAAACAGCGCTTAAGCTGGTGGCAGACTACGTTGCTGATATCCCCTGGCGCCTCAAAGATAAATACGCCCGGAGATTGGCAACCGGTTGTGCCGGTGTCGCACGGCTACGCGCGTCCATGCAGGATCGGGATATTCCTCTGTGGCTGAACACACCGATGACCCGCGTGGTAGACGAGGATGGCAAGGTGCTCGGTATCGAGGTAACGCGAAATGGCAAGCCCCTGCGAATACAGGCTCGCAGGGGTGTCGTATTGGCAGCAGGTGGCTTTGAGCACAACCAGGAGATGCGAGAAAAGTATTTGCCGCAACCGACCGATCATCGCTGGAGCGCCGGCACGCTGGATAATACCGGGGACGCGATCAATGAGGGCTTGCGTATTGGAGCGAAGATGCACCGGCTGAATGAAGCATGGTGGTGTAATACGATTTCCGTTCCGGGTGAGGACATACCTCGCTTGAGCATTATGGAAAAGTCCTATCCAGGTTCTATCATGGTCAATCCCGCTGGTGAGCGTTTTAGCAACGAGTCGCAAAACTACATGGCTTTCCAGCAGGAAACGTTTGCCAAGCATAGTGATGAAAACCCCCTCAACCCCACCTGGCAGATCTTCGACGCTACGTTCCGCGCCACCTATTTCGTCGGGCCGCTTTACAATAGCAAATTTATGCCGGACTGGGCGCTACCCAAGCGCTACGCGGAGGAGGGGTTTTTCGCCAAGGCAGATACCATAGAGGAGCTTGCGCGCAAGATTCATGTCGACGCATCAGGGCTTGAGGAAAGTGTCCGTAAAATGAACGAGTTTGCTCGATCGGGCGAGGACACTGACCTGCATCGGGGCGAATCTGCCTACGATCGTTATTATGGTGATCCACGAGTCACGCCCAACCCTTGCCTGGCATCGATCGACAAGCCTCCGTACTATGCGATCAAGGTGGACCCGGGTGATTTCGGTACTCAAGGTGGCATGGTGGTGAATGCCGACGCACAGGTAATTCACGAAGACGGGCATGCGATAGAGGGTCTTTACGCGATTGGCAACTGCAGCGCGCCGACTCTTCCCTGTTATCCTGGCCCCGGCGCAACACTTGGGCCGGCCATGACTTTTGGTTACCAGGCGGCCAAGGCGATTACCGGCTACCAAGGCTGATCCGTCCCGGCAGAACAAGCGCATTGCCGGGGTGGTTTGCCCACCCAGTTTGTGGAAAAAGTTTTCAAATTAAACTTTAGTTTATTGTGCGGCCTTGTTTCTTCGAGCAGTATTGGTGTTGTGCGGCCAAGGACGGCTGCCGCTAAACAAGGAGATCCTGGCTCCTGCTTCAGTAAAACCGGACTCACACCCCAAGGAAGGGGAGTGCAACAAAAAAAAGCAACCAAGTCCGTTCATTAGCCCGCCTTGTGCGGGTTTTTTCTTGCCTGTAGTTTCTTGCCCGTGTGCTCGTTCCATGCCAAACCTGCACGGAATGTTGTCTCGCGTTTTGGCGATACCGCGGCCGTCAAATTAGTCGTACCATGTGGCTTTGGCGTTGGGAATGATACGGATGGATAGCACTCACCTGACTCGCGAAGAGCTTGAACCCTACTGGATGCCTTTTACAGGCAACCGGCAGTTCAAGGCGGACCCCCGCATGATTGTTGCCGCTGAGGGTGTATTTTTGGTGGACGATAGTGGCCGCAGGGTACTCGATGGGTTGTCGGGTCTATGGTGTTGCGGCGTCGGCCACAACCGGCGCGAAATTACTGAGGCGGTTAATGTGCAACTGCAAACCCTCGATTACGCGCCTGCATTCCAGTTCGGCCATCCCGGCGCCTTTGCTCTGGCCAATCGATTAAAGGCCATTACACCGGCAGGTCTGGACTACGCTTTTTTTACCAACTCCGGTTCTGAGACCGTGGATACCGCGCTCAAGATGGCGCGTGCTTACTGGCGCCTGAGGGGAAAATCCGGGAAAACGCGGTTTATTGGTCGAGCCAGGGGGTATCACGGGGTTAATTATGGAGGCGTTTCTGTAGGAGGAATTCCCGCTAATGTTGAGCCCTTTGGCCCGGGCCTCGAGAGCACGCTGCTATCAAGCACACTGCTGCCAGAGAACGCGTTTAGTCGTGGAATACCCGCAGCAGGGCTGGAACTGGCCGAAGAACTGGGGGTCCTCATTGCCCGCTTCGGGGCTGACCAAATTGCAGCGGTTATCGTCGAGCCGGTTGTTGGTTCCGGGGGTGTCGTTCCGCCACCACTGGGTTACCTGGAGCGTCTGCGCGCCATTTGCGATGAAAACGAGATCCTGCTGATCTTCGACGAGGTTATTACTGGCCTGGGTCGTTGCGGGGCGATGACGGCAGCGGAAGCATTCGGAGTATTGCCGGATATCATGACCCTCGCCAAGCAGTTGACTAACGGAGCGATTCCCATGGGTGCAGTGATGTCCTCGGCGCCAATTTATGAGGCGTTCATGAACGCGGGCGCTCCTCAACACCTGTTGGAGTTCAATCACGGCTACACCTATTCGGGTCATCCTGTGGGCTGCGCTGCTGCACTGGCGGTGCTGGATATACTCGAGCACGAGGCGCTTCCTCAGAGAGTCGCGAAAGAGGCGGCGTATTTCGAAGACGTATTGCATGAGCTCCAAGGCGCGCCTCATTTGCGGGATATTCGTAATTTCGGATTCGCTGGTGGTTTGCAGCTGGCACCAATGAATGGCGATCCCACACGCCGGCCTTTTGAGGTTGCTATGCGAATGTGGGACAAGGGCTTCTACGTGCGTTACGGCGGCGATATCATCGCACTCGGCTTGCCTTTCATCATGGAGCGAAACCAGATCGACAGTCTGATAACGGCTCTGGGTGAGGTTCTGGGCGAGTTGGGTTGAGCGCGCGCGCGACGCGGAGGCCGATGTGAGCTTGGCCGACACCCTGAACCTGTTTTATGCCTCGCTAGCGGTGTCACTGCCCACCTTTGGCTGGGTTGCCCTCGGTATTGCGCTCAATGCGTTCGGTATTCTGCCCCAGTGGCTGAACGACAGGATATCCCTATTGGCCTTCAGGTTCGGGTTGCCACTGATGCTGTTCGCCGGAGCCGCTCAAGTGGACTATAGCGCGGTTGGGGCGGCGCGGTATCTGCTCGCCGGGGTGGCCGCGACGTTGCTGGTGTTCGCGGTCAGCTGGCTCTACAGCCGCTGGCGTGGGCACCCAAAATCGCAGCAAGGAATATTCGTACAAGCTGCTTTTCGCTCCAATCTGGCGATTGTCGGAATGGCGCTTGCGCTTTCTGCCTACGGTGAGCGCGGGCCCGAATTGGCGGCGTTGCCGGTTGCGCTGATGACCGTGCTCTACAACATTCTTGCGGTGTGGGTGCTTGACAGCACTCTTGGCAATAGCACGAAGCTGGCCAATGTGTTCAGGGGTATCCTGCTAAACCCGCTGGTTATCGGAGTGGTAGCCGGTGTTTGCCTGGCAGTTTCTCCGATGCCCGTGCCTGCTTTAATGCAACCTGCCGGGGTTTTTTTGTCGGGGTTTTTTCTGCCCCTGGTGTTGATTTGTATTGGTGGGTCAATGCGTTTTTCGCGCTTGTACAGGGCCGGTCCTCTCACCTGGGAGGCCAGTGTTTGGAGGCTCATCCTGGCGCCCCTTACAGGTGTGCTACTGGCTTTGTCGCTGGGCGTACGCGATGAACATCTCGGGGTTTTATTCCTGTTGCTGGCAACACCTGTGGCGGCTTCCAGTCATGTCATGGTTGCGGCTGCCCGCGGAGACAGCACGCTGGCGGCAAATATCATTGTCTTGACCACGGTACTGTCCCTCGTGACGATTACTGCAGGTTTTTTTACATTGTCTTATTTTTCTATGGTTGGCCAACTACAATAATCACGATGCGCACTGGTTATTTCCGTGTGCTGCATGTCCGACTAACCTGTTTGAGGATGACACAATATGAAGTCTGTGTTG
>JAAENL010000276.1 GCA_024224435.1 Halieaceae bacterium | reverse complement strand
GCCCCAAATCCCAACACCCCCACCAGCCGCGCCCCGGCATAGGCAAAATACCGCAACTGGGCTCCGGGCAGGGGTTTATAGCCCAGGTAGTGATAGCGATCGATGTATTCATTCCACAGCGCACTGTCCTGGCGCTGCACCGGCTCAAGATGCAGATCTTCCACTTCATGCACCGGCGCCTCGAACCGCCCCTGGGGCTCAGCCTGCACCGTGCGCCGAGTGAACTCGCGACAGGGTTTGACCTTGCGCGTCGGGGGCGGCAACGCGATCAGCCCTTGGCGGTGCATGCGCAGCAGCGCCACCCGGCAGCTCATGTCTTTCAAACCCCCATCGGGTTTGCGCCAGTCAAAGGCCTCGCACACCAGATAAGAAAGGCGTTGGCGATTCGCCTGCGGGTGGTCTTGGATCAGACGGCGAATCCGCTTGATGTCCTGAGCGGCGAATGACCTGCCGCTGTAGCGTTTTGTCGTATCGGTCTGCTTCATGCGTTACTTTATAACGCATCAAGCTTGGCGTGTCCCGCAGAAATATTTTGGGCAGCTATCAATTATTCTTGGGATCAGCGGCGCCAACGCTATATCATATGAACTGCGCCTTCATCAGGCACGCACGGTTGCCGGAAGGACACCGATTAGGGGCGTCTCAACCAACGCATTCAATGCGCCGCTGGTTGGGGCGCCCCGATGTTTATGTCCCGTCGTTCGCGGACAGACTGTATGTCAAGCGCAGTAGATCAGTCCTGAATCCGCCAGGCTCCTAAGGGGACACCTCCGCGATTGGGTCTGCAGGTGACTGCCCTATTTCGAGCAGGAGACGGAGAACTGATAATCATCTAGCCGACTCCCCAACCAAGCGGTATCGTTCGATGTTCAACGGCATTGATCGAGAACCTGAAAGAGGAGTCGGAAATGAAACTATACGGTG
>JAAENL010000275.1 GCA_024224435.1 Halieaceae bacterium | reverse complement strand
TTCTGGTTTCGTTTCTGGTTTCGTTTCTGGTTTCGTTTCTGGTTCCGTTTCTGGCTCCGTTTCTGGCTCCGTTTCTGGCTCGGTTTCTGGCTCCGGCTCCGGTGCCGATACAACACCGGGCGGCTGAGCGAGCTTGCCCGCGCCCTGGAAGAAGCGCCTACCAATCCAGCCTGTCAGGCAGATGGTCAGAGCGAGGAGAAAAAAAAGAGCGCCCAAGACTATACCGGCCAGCAGTGGATCTGCCTTGGCCAAAGCTAGCAGATTTTCAGTGGAAACGGCCATGACGGCTCTCCTCACAACAATCAATCTCAATCGCCCGAACGCTACTGCGGGCTAAGCCAACAGGGCACTCGCTTCGTGCTTACAACAAACCGTAAGGGCCGTGGTAAAATGAACGCGCTCACGAGCGCCGGGAAGGTGCCTATCGTAACATCCTTGGATATCGCGAATATATGTCACACGCCGGCAAGCAAGTGGGAAAACAGCAGGTCCGCATTATTGGGGGAGAGTGGCGGGGGCGCAAGCTCTCCTTTAAGGCCGCCGCAGGCCTGCGTCCGACCGGTGACCGCATCAGGGAAACCCTGTTTAACTGGCTGGCGGCAGATATCCAGGGAGCACGGTGCGCAGACCTGTTTGCAGGCACCGGAGCACTGGGGCTGGAGGCACTGTCACGCGGAGCGGTACATTGCGATTTTGTTGACAGCGCGCCCGCCACGCTGCGTCAGATAAGCGAAAACCTGGGTGCGTTGGGCGCAACTGAACGCGCCAACTGCATCGCGAGCACCGCCAAGGACGCCCTGGAGCAGGCCGGGGCGCCCTATGACATTGTGTTTCTTGACGCGCCCTTCCAATCTGGGCTTGTGGAGCCCACCGTCAATGCGCTTTCCCGGTTCCAAGCTCTGCGAGAGGGGGCACTTGTTTATATCGAAACCCATGTAAAAGAGGGAGCGCTGACAACACCCGAGGAATGGCACCTGCACCGCGATAAGCGCGCCGGTGCCGTGGCCTATCGTTTGTATCAGGTGTCGCCGCCCAGCGCTGCCCGATAACAGCGTCTGGGCCAGCGCATTGTCGCTGCAGCACAAATTGTTTACCATCTTCCATCCTGCACGCACCGGTGGCCGCCTCAATGAGAACCAATTGCGTTATCTACCCAGGCACATTTGATCCTATTACCAACGGGCACGTCGACCTGACGGAGCGGGCCGCGAAACTGTTTGACCGGGTTGTGGTTGCGATCGCTTACAGCGAGACGAAAACTCCGCTATTCAACTTGGAAGAGCGTGTCGAGCTGTGTGAAACAGCCCTTGCACACCTGGACAATGTTGAAGTGACTGGCTTCAGCAATCTCTTGGTAGACTTCGCCCAAAGTCAGGACGCCCGATGCGTATTGCGAGGGCTGCGCGCGGTGGCAGATTTCGAATACGAGTTTCAGTTAGCCAACATGAACAGGGCGCTGTATCCAGAGTTCGAGAGTGTGTTTCTCACTCCAGCTGAACACCTGTCCTACATCTCATCGTCACTGGTAAGAGAGATTGCTTCCCTTAACGGTGACATTAGTCCCTTTGTCCCGCCCAACGTGGCCGCAGCGCTGCAGGAGCGTTTCGTCGACCGCTAGTGCAGGCCTCAGGAATCAGTCTGCGCGGCGGATTCCAAATCAGCTTTTTCAGCGGCACGCCTTTCTTCACGACGCTTTATCGCCTCGCTATCCCTGTTGGTATAGCCGGGCTGTCGACAACCAAGGCAGCGCATGAACGTGGTTTCAGCCGGCCCAGCAACAAGGGTATCGGCCGCTTCGCCGGCATGCCCTGCCAACAGCGTGAATGGCAAACTGACCAGAAAAACCGCCGCCCCGCCTACGGTAAGCACCAAGCCTATGGGTCTCGCAACGAGCAGATCACCCACCATTGCCCATTCATTCGGGCTTTCGTCCACAGCCTCCTGCGCCCATACTATCTGCGGCATCACCAAACAGCTGACTAGCAGGGCGGCCGTAACCCGACGTGTGCCTGATTTTGTTTTCATCACTATTACCCCCGGTGGTTCTCATTCCCCTTTCTTATCTAACTAGTTTAGCCTGTTCAGCGCTGGCAGGTCACGCAGTAGACGCTGGAGCGCTGGCCCAGCCGAGTCTCGCGGAGAGTGTGTCCACACAGCTTACAGGGCTCTCCTTTCCGGCCGTAAACAAACAGCTTTTGGGCGAAGTAGCCTGGCTTACCGTCACCGCCCACAAAATCTCTTAGGGTAGTACCTCCGCTGCTTATAGCGGTAGTGAGTACTTGCTTTACTTGGTCCACCAGATCGTCGTAGCGAGCACGAGATATGCGCCCGGACGCGCGATCGGGCCGGATTCCAGCGAGAAAAAGCGCCTCGTTAGCGTAAATATTACCAACACCAACAACGACTTTCGCGTCCATTATGAAGTTCTTTATAGGTCCTTTGCGCCCACGGGAACGGCGATAGAGATACTCTCCGTCGAAATCCGCAGACAAAGGCTCGGGGCCAAGCTTATCCAGTAACGGGTGTAATTCTCCCCGCTCCAGCCAGAGGCAGCAGCCAAAGCGACGCGGATCGTGATAGCGCAGGCACAAACCGTTCTTCAACAGGATATCTATGTGGTCATGGCGCCGGGGCGGCTCCTCTTGCGGCACCAAGCGGAGTGAACCTGACATCCCAAGATGGACCAGCAGAGTGCCAACACCGGTCCGGAACAAAAGATATTTGGCCCGCCGCTCAACTGACTGGAACACCTGTCCAACAAGCAGCCCTGGCAGCTGATCCGGCACCGGCCAGCGCAGGCGATGATCACGCACCTCCACGGCAGTAACCCGCTGACCCTCACAGTGTGGTGACACCCCTCGGCGGGTCGTTTCAACCTCTGGTAACTCAGGCATAGTAGTGATGCCCTCGGTTTTGTCCCACGCAGACACAAAAAACCCCGGTAGTTACCGGGGTTTCTTTTTCTGCGCGCTGCGTCATGGCCGGGCTACTTGATTTTGCCTTCCTTGTAGACCACGTGCTTACGAACAACCGGATCATACTTCTTGATTTCAAGCTTGTCCGGCATAGTACGCTTGTTCTTATCCGTCGTATAAAAGTGGCCGGTACCAGCCGTTGAATTCAATCTGATCTTCTCTCTCACCGGTTTTCTCCTTTATACCTTCTCACCACGAGCACGCATGTCTGACAGCACCTGCTCAATGCCTTTTTTATCGATGATGCGCATACCCTTGCTCGATACACGCAAGCTGATAAAACGCTTCTCTGAAGGTAACCAGAAGCGATGTTGGTGCAGGTTAGGCAGGAAGCGCCGACGTGTGCGGTTCTTCGCGTGTGATACGTTATTTCCTGTTACCGGACGCTTGCCGGTAACCTGACAGACTCTAGCCATGATTCTCACTCTCCCCAACACAGGCGGGAATTTCCGAAATAAGCGGCGGACTCCAGGAACCCTGAAAGTCCCTGACCGCACAGAGCGCGCTGTTATACCAGAACACCCTGGCCTAATCAACTTTAGCGCCAAAAAGATGGGTATACCGCCGTAGCCGGGGCCGACTCTGCTTTTTAACCGCCTCAGAGCAAGCCCTGCTCCGCAAAAGAGTAGCACTCGCCGCTGCCCACAATAATGTGGTCCAGCACCCGAATATCCAGCAGGCCCAGCGCACCGACTAAGCGCTGCGTGATGCGGCGATCGGCGGCACTGGGCTCTGACACGCCGGAAGGGTGGTTGTGGGCCAATATGACCGCTGCCGACCCGTACTGCAGCGCCCGGACCGCCACCTCCCGCGGGTACACCGCCGCACCGTCGAGCGTCCCGAAAAACAAGTCCTCACAGCGCAACACCCGATGCTGAGTGTCCATGAACAGGCAGGTAAATACCTCTCGCGGGCGCGTTCCCAGATGATGGCTCAGGAAACGTCGCGTATGTCCGGGGCTGCTCAGCACATCACCATTGGTCCGCATCTCTTGCAGCGCTTGCCTCCGGGCCAGCTCCATGGATGCCGCCAATCTTGCGTAGCGCGCTGGCCCCACCCCCGGATGAGCCAGCAAAACAGGCTGTCCGGCCCGCGCCAACCCGACCAAGCCACCGAAACCCACAATCAGCTCCCGCGCCAGCAGCAGCGCACTGCTGTCGCCAAAGCCCGGGTGCAGCAGCAAAGCCAGCAGTTCCACATCTGACAATGCTTCCGCGCCGCGTTCCAGGAGCCTGCTGCGTGGCCCCTCTGCCAGCAGACCTCCCGCTAGCTTCAATTTGGCTCCTCCATGAGCAACTGCGCTCCAGTGTCAAATCCCGCACCACAGTGGTATCTTTCCACCTCCGCTATTTTCCCAGCCTGGGTAGACAAATGGCACATCTTTTCAATCGCAATATCCTTCTCGGTGTAAGCGGCGGCATCGCGGCTTACAAGGCAGCCGAATTGATCCGCCTGTTACAGGGGGAAGGTGCCAATGTGCGCGTGATCATGACCGCAGGCGCGCAGGCATTCATTACACCACTGACCCTGCAAGCCCTCTCTGGTCACCCGGTACATACCGAGCTGCTGGACGAGGAGGCCGAGAGAGGCATGGGGCATATCGAATTGGCCCGATGGGCAGATTTACTGCTAATAGCCCCCGCCTCCGCAGACGTTATCGCGCGACTGAGCAGCGGCCGCGCAGACGACCTGTTGTCTACGGTTGCACTGGCCTGTCCGGCGCCGTTGATGTTGGCGCCGGCGATGAACCAGCAAATGTGGAAGAATGCCGGGACCGCGGTAAACATCGAGACACTCACGAAGCGGGATGCGCATATAGTAGGGCCGGAAACTGGAGAACAGGCCTGTGGCGATATCGGACCGGGGCGTATGGAAGCGCCAGCCATGATCGCCGCAGCGGCGGCCAGCGTATTTGACACCGGGCTGCTGGCAGGCAAACGCGTTGTTATCACCGCCGGGCCCACTCGGGAGGCGCTGGATCCGGTACGGTACCTGTCCAACCACAGCTCTGGAAAAATGGGCTACGCGCTCGCTCAGGCGGCGGTGGATGCCGGCGCAGTTACCACCTTGGTGAGCGGGCCCGTGAATCTCAAGGCGCCCGAGCAAGCGGGAGTGGTGGCCGTAGAGAGCGCACAGCAAATGCTAAAAGCTTGCCTGGACCTCGCGCCGGGTTGCGACATTTTTATCGCCTGCGCGGCGGTAGCAGATTATCGGCCGGCCGAAATAGCACAACAGAAAATCAAGAAAGGGACAGAGGAGTTAAAACTTACCTTTACACGCAACCCCGATATTGTGGCCACGATCAGCGGCTTACAGCCACGGCCTTTCACCGTGGGCTTTGCCGCCGAAACAACCGGTGTAATCGACTACGCAAAAGACAAGATGCAACGCAAGAGCCTCGATATGATCGTGGCTAACGATGTCTCCGACCAGACTATAGGCTTCAACAGCGACAACAATGCCGCGACAGTAATCTGGCCAGGGGGAGAGAAAGCACTCCCCTGTGCAAGCAAAGCTAACATCGCCGCACAGATAATCGGACTTATTGCAGACCAGATATCCGAGCCGGGCTAAACAACCCACATCACAACAATAACAAAGTGCTCTTGTGGCCACTTAAAAACGGGACTATGTCCGTTTGAGCAAGCTGCACGATATACTATTATGCTTCGACAGACGTGAAACCTGACTCGATTAATGCTGCAGCTAAAAAAACGCAATAAGAAAAAAGCAGCGCCTGTCAATGCCGAAGGAGGTGGTACGGGCACTCCAATGGGTATTGTTGCCAAGGGCAATGCACTCATCACCGCCGGTGCTGCAGCGTTACTGGCCGCCTTACTCCCGACAGTGCTGGGCTTCGGCTACCTGCTACTGCTACGAGACCCCGGCCTGCAAGAGATACAAATTGCGCAGCTGTCCTCTGCCTACGCGCAGCAGCAAGCGGCCAATATTCAGCAGACGATATCCCAACTAAAAGACCGTATTGAAAGCGCCTCTCGGTCACCACTGGCCCTGTCTGCGATCGCCAGCGAGTCAGAGAGCGACATTGCTCTGGTAGAACGAGCTATTCTTGACTACTTCCCGGAGGTAATTAGTTTGCGTGTCATCCCTATTGGTGACATGGGCACCGCGGGGTTTTCAGGGGGCAACAGCGGTCTGCGCAACCATATAGAGGTGGACCTTGTCAGGCGCGCCAGTGAACGCGACAACACACAGCCGGAGTCTTACAAGTTTGAGGATCAGTGGCTCACCTCCATAGGCGCTCGCGTGCTGCACCCGCGCACCCAGCAACGCTCTGCGGTCATCATCGTCACAATTGAAAACGAGCGACTGGAAAAAGAGATGAAAGCGCCCCCGGGCGCCTCGGGGAAATTCACCCTGATACAGAGCTTTTTGCCTACACAGGGTAAAAAACGTACCCAGGTCGTCGCTGCCAACGGCAGTGGTGCTGAGGGAGAATACACACGCTACGCAGACGTACCCGACACCAACTGGAGTGTTGGCTTCAGCCCCTCCTCCGCTATGCTGGAGAGCCTCGCTCTCAGTCCCTCGCCGCTGCACTCTGTGATGGGTCTCATCGTAATGGCGATTGTCCTCGCGCTGGGGCTTCTATTGTGGTTTTTCCCGAGGAAACTAAAATCAGAAATCAACCGGGTAATTTCAGCGTCTGACCAGAAATCCAGCCTCAGTCTGTCTATTCCGGAACTCGTCCCCATTGCCAAACAGTTGCGCCGGGCAACCCTGAGCACGCTGCGTCAGAGCAGCAGTAATGACTGGACAATACCGCAAGCAGAGGTTGAAACCATTGCCTCTTCCCCCCCGGAGCGCACGCTGCCCGACGCAAGCCCCGCAGGCACTGCGGCAGATCTGGATCTGGATCTGGATCTGGATCTGAACGATGACAACATCGCCCTCGGCGACCCAGAGCGGCAAGCCGGCGTGCCCCACCACGTGTTCCGGGCTTACGATATTCGCGGCAAGGCCAACACCGAATTGACCGATGAGTTGGTTAAGAAGATCGGCATGGCCATTGGCACCATCGCCGGCGAAAGAGGCGAGCAGACCATCATAGTCGGCTGTGACGGCAGAGTTTCCACACCACGAATTAAATCGGTTCTGTTGCGCGGCTTGATGTCGGCAGGGCGTGACGTAGTGGACATCGGGCTGGTACCCACCCCACTGCTGTACTTTGCTACCCGTCGGCTGAATTATCACTCCGGAGTAATGGTGACCGGAAGCCACAACCCGGCGGACCAGAACGGGCTAAAAATCGTTATGAACCAGGAGACCATCGGCGCCGGCGGCATCGAAGAGATTCGGAACCGAGTGATCGAGGGTAGTTTCAGTACCGGAGAGGGAACGCTTACGAGCGAGGAAGTCATCCCCGCTTATGTAGATGAGGTGCTGCATGATATTGCCATTTCTGTTCCTTTGAGGGTTGTGGTAGACGCGGGGAATGGCGCAACCAGCGATATTGCACCGGCCCTGTTGGAGGAACTTGGCTGCGAGGTGATTCCTCTAAACTGTGTCGTCGACGGGTCGTTTCCAGGCCATCCGCCAGACACCAGCAACGAGGACAATCTCGCACAACTGGCCGAGAAAGTTGTCGACGCTCGCGCCGATTTCGGCGTGGCTTTTGATGGCGACGGCGATCGGCTGGCAGTCGTTACGGGCAGTGGTCGGATCATACGCTCCGACGTCCTGTTGATGCTTTACGCCGAGGACGTGGTATCACGAAACCCGGGAACCGATGTGGTATTTGACGTCAAGTGCAGCCGCCTGTTGTCATCGCTCATCACGCAGCACGGTGGCAGACCGGTGCTGTGGAAAACCGGCCATGCCTTCATGAAGGAAAAAATGCGCGAGACTAATGCGCTGCTAGGCGGCGAGTTTTCTGGCCACATATTTTTTGGTGAGCGCTGGTATGGTTTTGACGACGGTATTTATGCCGCCTGCCGCCTGGCGGAAATTCTCAGCACCCACGGTGAAAGTCTGGACGAAAGTATTGGGAAATTCCCGGAGACCGTGAATACCCCCGAAATCATCATCCCTATAGATGATAACTATAAATTCGCCCTAGTAGAAAAGATCGCACACAGTGCTGACTTTTCGGCGGGTAAAGTGAACAATATGGACGGTATCCGGGTAGATTTCAGCAATGGCTGGGGTTTGATTCGGGCATCCAACACAGGGCCTGCCCTCACCGCCCGATTTGAAGCAGATACCCAGGAAAATCTGGATATTATCAAAGAAGAGTTCAGGGCACAGATTGCCCTGGTCGACCCGACAATCACGCTTAACTTTTGAGGCCCCGCACTTCGGGGCGTCACAACAACAGGCCACGCTATGTCCCTAAGTCGCGAAGATGCACTCAACGTCGCCCAGGTCCTGACCGAGGCGCTGCCCTATATCCAACGCTTCACTGGCAAAACCATCGTTGTAAAGTTCGGTGGCAACGCGATGGTTGACCCGGCACTGCACGAGGATTTCGCGCGAGACGTAGTGTTGATGAAATTAGTGGGGATGAACCCTGTGGTGGTGCATGGCGGCGGACCGCAAATTGGCGCGCTGCTTGAAAAGCTGAACATCCAGAGCGAGTTCGTGGAGGGCATGCGTGTTACTGACGCCCAGACCATGGATGTGGTGGAAATGGTCCTCGGGGGCGGGGTGAACAAGGAAATCGTGTCCTCTATCAACCGCAACGGCGGCAAGGCCATCGGGGTGTCTGGTAAGGATGGCCAGATGATCCGGGCCAAAAAAATGACTGTTTCCCGCCCGGGGCCGGAGCACGGCACCCCCGAAATCGTAGATATAGGCCACGTGGGAGAAGTTGAACAGATCGACACCGAGGTGCTGCAAGTTATTCTTGATAGTAACTTCATTCCGGTTATCGCCCCCATTGGAGTAGGCGAGGATGGGAACACTTACAACATTAACGCGGACCTTGTTGCCGGAACTCTGGCGCAGGTGCTGCAAGCCGAAAAATTGATGTTGTTAACCAACATAGCCGGACTGCTGGATAAACAGGGCGAGATTCTCACGGGCCTGACAACGGAGCAAGTAGACGAGCTGGTTGCAGACGGCACCATCAGCGGCGGCATGCTGCCGAAAATTCGCTGCGCACTGGCGGCGGTAAAGTCCGGCGTCAACACTGCGCACATAATCGATGGGCGAGTACCCCACGCAGTCCTGTTGGAAACCTTCACGGATGAGGGTATGGGAACCTTGATTAGTAACAAGCAACAAACCTCGAAAAAAACTTGAGAAAATAGTCCTCCATTTTGGCCGCGCTTATTGCAGGGGCGGCACGTTATCGCTAGCATGAAGAAACTCACTTTCGCTCTGGATCGCCATGTCCCCCAGAAAATCTCAAAGGCGCCAGCAGATACTCGAAGCTCTGGCACAAATGCTGGAGGCCAGTCCCGGCAGCCGCATAACTACGGCAGGCCTGGCCAGACAGGTCGGCGTTTCCGAAGCGGCGCTCTACCGCCACTTTCCCAGCAAAACAAAAATGTTCGAGGGCCTTATCGAGTTCATTGAGGAGACCTTGTTCAGCCGCATTAACCTCATTCTCACTGAGGAGCCAACGGCGGCTCTGCGCTGCGAAAAAATGATCATGCTGCTCCTGGTCTTCACCGAGCGCAATCCAGGACTGACCCGAATCCTCACCGGTGACGCCCTCGCAGGGGAAACAGACCGCCTGCATGCGCGGGTAGCGCAGCTGTTTGAGCGTTTCGAAACGCAGCTAAAGCAGGTGATCAGGGAAGCAGAATTGAGGGAGGGCCTGAGACCCAGCATTTCCTTGCCCGCGGCCTCAAATCTGCTAATGTCAGCGGCCGAGGGTCGAATTTCGCAGTATGTCCGCAGCGGCTTCCAACGCCGCCCTACCACTGACTGGGCCAGCCAGTGGCAGCTGTTAATGGGGGGGTTCTTTCGCCAGGCTGTGACGCAGCCTGCGCCTGGGCAGGCATCCGGACTCGCCAGTTAGGGCTTTCAACGAGGTGGAGACGCCCTTTCCGCACTTAGGTTACGGCGCAGTTCGACAACATCCAGCAACATTCTAAAGCGCTCGATATCGGCATCATATTCCGCCGAGATCTCCCTGATTTCCCGGTGCCGCTTCGCAATGTCCTTATCCACGGTGACGATCTCTTTCCGCAGGTCCTCGATCTTTCGCAGCCAATCTACCTCTACCTTACGGCCTGCGCGCTCTGTATCAGCGGCCTGAGTCTGGTAGTTTTCGACCTCCTGCTTTAATGACCGCCTGTTACCACGGAGTATACTCAAGCGAATCTCTAGATTGCCCAGCCCTCGACGCTGCGCGTCTTTTATATCCTCGATAGTGCTGTAGCGCAGCATCAACGATTCGTCCCAGTCGCGCAGCCGCTGTTGCTCCGCGACCGACTCCCGATGCAACTTTTCAGTCATTTCCTGAGATTCCAACTCTTCCTCAGTCAACTCCCGCGGCACCACTTTGACGACCATGCCCTTGCTATTGAGAACCTCGTAGCCAAGGGAAATGCGGTCTGCAGGCACCTGAAAATCAACAGTGACCTTGCCTTCGGCATCGCTGTAGCGGTAAAGCTTCTGGCTGAAGGCGGCACTGGCCAAGGCAAGCAGGCCGCATGCCAAGCTCCATACCAGAACTCGACCCGGGGAGTGAAAACGGACATTCATGGCGACAATATAAATCGAGTATTGGGGCTGGACAAGCGAGTGCTTAGCCTAATAATGCCATCGACAGCCGGACTGCATTAACCGCATGCGGCGAACACTCAGCCGTCCATTATCGCCCCGAACTGCTCGCGATAGTGCCGCATGGCATCGAGCAATTCCGTGGATTCCGCCCCGGCGCTGCCGAGATAATCGATAATGTGCTCCAGCGCAATAATACTGATAACGGGAATCTCGTGGTTCTGGCGTAATTCCTGCACCGCCGATAATTCCCCCACGCCCCGTTCCTGCCGATCCAGCCCGATCACGACCCCCGCGAGGGTTGCGCCCGAGTCCTCAATCATGGCAAGCACCTCGCGAACAGCAGTGCCGGCGGTTATAACGTCGTCAATAACCAGTACACGTCCCGCCAAAGAGGCACCTACCAGACTGCCGCCCTCCCCATGGGCTTTCACTTCCTTGCGATTGTAAGCGAACGGCACATTGATACCGTGCTGATCAGCGAGCGCGATCGCGGCAGCTGTGCCAAGAGGAATACCCTTGTAGGCAGGCCCCAGCAACAAATCAAACTCAACGCCTGACTCTACAATACACTGCGCATAGCAGCGCCCCAGTGCAGCCATCGCGCGCCCAGTAGAAAACTTTCCCGCATTGAAAAAATAAGGGCTAGTGCGGCCTGATTTGAGCTCAAATTGACCAAATTGCAGCACGTTACAGGTGCGAGCCAACTCGATAAATTCGGTCTGGTAGCCTTTCATATGGGTCTTCCAATTCTGGTAAAGGGGTTTTGTATTCTCGCAAGCACGTTATAGAATAGAGAATTGCAGAGCGATTTTTAGCTTAGTAATTGGATCCTGCGCGCACGGTCCTGACTCTGTCCGTACCGACCGCGAAAAGGACCAAATCGGCTGGCTTTTAAGCGATACCCAAAAGCTCAAATTATCCCGCCCGGGTCGTGCTATTTCAGGCATCCCTAATCGGCGCATGATACACGCTCTCACCGCAAGGGGCCAAAGATGAGGATCATCAGTTTCAGCGCAGACGGCATCAGGAATGCTGCCGCAAACGGTTTTTATGACTGGCTCAAAGAGCAAGACGCTGACTTTGTCTGCGTCCAGGATTTACAGTGCTCTGAATATGACCTGCAGGAAGCGGTATTTCACCCCGAGGAATATAACGCCTACTTCCTCGACGACGTCGATGGCAAGGCGAATGGCGTTGCTGTCTACTGCCGCCAGCTGCCAAAAGCCATCATGACCGGTCTTGGATTCGCCGACTTTGACATGGAAGGTCGCTATATTCAGGCGGATTATGAAAATCTCAGTGTGGCTTGCCTGTTAGCGCCCAGTGCTGAGACCGGCAACGCCGAGCAACAAGGCCGCAAAAATGAGTTCTACAGCCTGCTCGGCTCGCACCTTCAGAAAATCCGTAACAAACGCAGAGAATTCATCATCTGTGGTAACTGGCATCTCGCCCATTGCCCCGTGGACATGCAGAATTCCCAGGAGAGCGCCACACATTCCGGTTTTTTGGCAGAGGAGCGCCAGTGGCTTAATGAGGTGCTTGACTCTGGCTACGTTGACGCTTTCAGGGAAGTGAGCTCTGACCACGACGAATTTAGCTGGTGGCCCGACGGCAATCGCGACAATAACGGTTGGCGCACAGACTACCAGCTAGTTTCGCAGGGGCTGAAGTACGCAGTGGATTATGGCGCCATCTATAAAAAAAGAATTTTTTCCAACCACGCGCCGGTCATTATGGACTACGATATCGAGACGTGAGCGAGGCGCTGCAACTCATTCGGCCAGCGCCGCCTTTTGTATATCAATCAACTGTTTGATCCCGCCCTCCGCGAGATCCAGCATACGGTTTAATTCTTCCCTGTTGTAGGGCGCTCTTTCCGCCGTACCCTGCACTTCGACGAACCCACCAGACTCCCCCATTATCACATTCATGTCAGTGTCTGCGGCAGAGTCTTCCGGATAATCTAAATCGAGCACCGCCTCACCCTGATATATTCCAACTGACACAGACGCCAGTAGCTGGGACAGAGGGTTGTCTGAAATCAATTTCTTACTGCGCATATAGGTCACCGCGTCTGCTATCGCAACACACGCCCCGGTGATCGCCGCAGTACGGGTGCCGCCGTCAGCCTGAATTACGTCACAATCAACCGTTATCGTGTTCTCTCCGAGGCGAGACAGATCAAGTGCCGCCCTGAGTGATCGGCCGATCAGCCGCTGGATTTCCACCGTGCGCCCGCCTTGCTTACCGCGGCTCGCCTCCCGCCCCATGCGGCTCCCCGTGGATCGCGGCAACATCCCGTATTCGGCAGTGACCCAGCCTCTACCTTCGCCGCGCATAAAACCGGGCACACCTTTCTCCACTGAGGCCGTGCAGATCACCTGGGTATCGCCAAAGCACACAAGCACAGACCCTTCGGCATGGCGGGTGAACTGGCGGGTAATTGTCACTTTACGCAGTTGATCAACACTGCGGCCACTAGGTCGTTGCATATGAAGCTCCATGAAAATAATTCGCCGGCGTAGTATACGCGAGGCGAACGCTGGTTTCATTTCCGAAAGCGGCAGGACAAGAATGCGACCCGTTCACTCGCCTGTAAGGGCCTATAACAAACTGCTACACTCGACCACCTATAACGCAATCTTGGGCCACGGTACACAATGATCCAAAGCATGACCGCCTTTGCACGAGAGAGTGCCCCTTTAAACGAGAGCGTCCTCACAGTGGAATTGCGCACCGTCAATCACCGCTACCTCGACTGCACGTTTAAATTACCCGACGCCCTCAGAGTGATGGAGCCGCAGCTGCGCGACGAGGCAGGCAAAGCACTCTCCAGAGGTAAGCTGGAATGTCTGATGCGCCTGCAGGCGCATCAGAGCAACACCGCAGTGTATCGAATCGACGACCAGCGCCTTGCGGACCTGCTGCAAGCCGTCGACGCGCTGCAGGAGCAATTGCGGGACCCCGCCCCTGTCAATGCTCTTCAAGTGCTCCAGTTTCCTGGCGTTTACACGCAGGCTGAAGAAACGAATGAGGCCCTGCAGCAGGCCGCATCAACCCTGTTTAGCGCGGCTCTCAAAAACTTGCGGGAAACGCGCGAGCGCGAGGGACAAAAACTGGCCGGGCTGGTGCTCGACCGATTGTCTCAAGTTGAATTAGAGGTTGAGGCCACGCGCAAAGTTTTGCCCGAGCTCAGGGAGCAACAGGAAAAACGCCTCCGCGCGCGTATTGAAGACCTCGACGTAGACGCGGACCCGGGTCGCATCGAGCAGGAACTGGTATACCTCGCCCAACGCGCGGATGTGGACGAAGAGCTGGACAGGCTGGATGCGCATATCAGCGAAGTGCGCAGAGCGCTGAAGAAGGGTGGCCCCTGCGGGCGAAGGCTGGATTTCCTGATGCAGGAGCTCAACCGAGAGGCCAACACGCTATCGTCAAAGTCACAGTCATCCAAGACCACACAAAATGCGGTAGCGCTAAAAGTGCTGATCGAACAAATGCGTGAGCAAATCCAGAACATCGAATAGTAATAGTCTTATCTCTCTGGGAACCTGCGAGGCTACACACACTGACATGACAAGCATCGGTACACTGTTCACTGTGTCAGCGCCCTCGGGCGCAGGCAAAACCAGCCTGGTCAACGCACTGATAGAGCGGTGCGAAGACCTGATGGTATCGGTTTCCCATACGACGAGGCCCCGCCGGCCAGCCGAGGTCGATGGCGTAAATTACAATTTCGTCAGCGAGCCGGGCTTCCAGGCGATCCTCGAACGCGGCGAATTCCTTGAACACGCCAGGGTCTTCGACAATCTTTACGGCACTTCTGCGGTCTGGGTAGAGGAGCAGCTACGCCGCGGACACGACGTCATTCTGGAAATTGACTGGCAGGGCGCGCAGCAGGTCAAACGCCTCATGCCCCAAGCGAAAGCCATCTTTATCCTTCCTCCGTCCCGAGACACCCTACTGGAACGGCTGCGGGGCCGGGGGCAGGATGACGCCGGCACCATACAGAAACGCATGGATGTCGCAGTTGAGGAGATGTCTCATTACGTGGAAAGCGATTTCATGGTGGTAAACGCCAATTTCGACACGGCTCTGGCGGAACTCACGGCCATCGTGGACAGCCAGCGGCTGACAACCCCCCGCCAACAAGCCTTGCTGGCAGATATGCTAAGGGATTTGCTCAGCTAGCGCCCTTTTTACGGCTACCCGTATTGCTACTGGACGCACCCCGGGTCAATCGCGGTATAATTGGCGGTTCCCCTTGAAAATTCTGGCGGTCACTGCTTGGATTAGCACTCTGACCGTCGGGTTTAGGTAAACCGTGTCCGCGGCATTCTTGGATGAATACCGCTGCAGTACCAGGGCACACGCACAGAGGAAGTACCGAGCAATGGCACGTGTAACTGTAGAAGATTGCCTTGAAAACGTCGAAAACCGTTTCGAGCTGGTAATGGTGGCCAGCAAGCGCGCTCGACAAATGGCCACAGGCGGCAAGGACCCCTTGGTTCAGGAAGAATCAGACAAACCCACTGTGATCGCCCTGCGCGAGATCGCCGAGGGTTTGATTACCAACGAAATCCTCAGCCGGGAATCGGAGATGGAAGCCGAAGAAGAGCTGGCAGAAGTTATGGAAGGCATAGATGTTGAAGTGCCTGCGATAACCGCCACGGAGAGCCCTGAAACTCCTTGAGGCCCCCGGGCCCACCCGGGTGGGCATCGCTGGCCGGGTCATAGACCACTATGGAAACCATTGATGCCCTCAACACCACCCTTCGTACTTATCTCGATTCCGAGCAGACAGCTACCGTAAACCGCGCCTACTACTTCGCAGAACAGGCTCACTACGGACAACGCCGGCGCAGTGGTGAGCCCTATGTCACCCACCCCCTCGCCGTGGCCGGCATACTCGCTGAAATGCACATGGACCACCAGAGTCTTGTGGCGGCGATGCTGCACGATGTTATCGAGGATACAGGCATAGAAAAAACCGCCATCGGTGAGCAGTTCGGCTCTACCGTGGCAGACCTGGTCGATGGCGTCAGCAAACTCACCCAGATTGAGTTCCAGTCTCTGGAGGAGAAGCAGGCGGAGAACTTCCAGAAAATGGCACTGGCCATGGCGCGGGATATTCGCGTGATTCTGGTCAAGCTGGCAGACAGGCTTCACAACATGCGCACCCTGGGCGTGTTGGATTCGGGGAAGGCACGCCGCATTGCTCGAGAGACTCTGGATATCTATTCCCCCATCGCCATGCGCCTGGGAATAAACAGTGTACGACTGGAGTTTGAAGACCTTGGCTTTCGCGTTCTTTATCCGATGCGCGCGAAGCGCATCGAAATTGCCATGGCGCAGGCTCGAGGAAACAGGACGGAGCTGGTTTACAAGGTCCGCGACCAGATCAAAGCCACACTGCAGCAAGAGGGCCACCAGGTAGAGGTGCTCGGACGCGAAAAGCACTTGTACAGTATTTACAAGAAAATGCGCTCAAAGCGAAAGTCATTTTCCGACATCATGGATATCTATGCCTTTCGGATCATTGTTGACTCTGTGGATACCTGCTATCGCGTACTAGGCTGTATCCACAGCCTGTATAAACCGGTACCGGGCGAGTTCAAGGACTATATCGCCATACCCAAGGCGAACGGCTACCAGTCGCTGCACACTGTGCTGATGGGCATGCACGGCGTACCCGTCGAAGTCCAAATCCGCACGCAGGAAATGGAGGATATGGCAAACAATGGCATCGCTGCACACTGGCTTTACAAAAGCGACAGTCAGTCCGCTAATGGCAGCCACACCCGCGCCCGGGAGTGGGTACAGGGACTGTTGGAAATGCAGCAACGAGCGGGCAACTCCCTTGAGTTTATAGAAAGCGTCAAGATTGATCTCTTTCCCGATGAGATTTACGTGTTTACGCCCAAGGGGCGAATACTCGAGCTTCCCCGACGTGCTACCGCGGTGGACTTTGCCTATGCCGTCCATACCGATGTGGGCAATCATTGCGTGGCCTGCCGCATAAACCGACGCTTGGCGCCACTATCAGAGCCACTGCAAAGTGGCCAGACGATTGAAATAATGACATCCGAGGGCGCTCGACCCAACCCGTCCTGGCTCGACTATGCCGTTACGGCAAAGGCGCGCTCCAACATTCACCACTTTCTCAAAAATCAGACCCGTAATGATTCAATGGCGTTAGGCCGCAGCTTGCTGGAAAAGGGCCTGGCCGGCTTTCACACTAATCTGGACAATCTCCCGGAGGGAAAGCTCGCCGATTTTCTCGACAACAATGGCTACAGCGACCTCGACAGCCTGCTGCTGGACATTGCACGTGGCAATCGCCTGCCGACCTTCACCGCCCAACAACTGCTGCACGAGACGTTCGACGGTCAGACAAAGCCCGATGGTGATGGCGCGCAACCCGTCGATATTCGCGGCACAGAGGGCTTCGTGGTGAGTTATGCACGCTGCTGCCACCCGATCCCTGGCGACGCCATAGAGGGCTACCTGAGCCTTGAGAAGGGCGTGGTGGTTCACCGGGCGCAGTGCAATAACCTTAACGATATGCGCGACCATAGTGAGCGACAGGTCGCCTTGCGCTGGGACAAAGAGATAGAGGGAGAATACCTGGCCGAGCTGCGCATCGAGGTGGAAAACCGGCGGGGGATGATTGCTGTTATCGCAACCCGCATTAATAGTATGGGCGTCAATATTGAGAAAATTGCCTCGGACGTGAAGGACTACCAGTTCACCTACGTCAATCTCGAAATGCTGGTGACCGACCGCGTGCACCTGGCTCAGATTATGAAGCGGCTCCGCACTATCACCCATGTGCACAAGGTTACGCGAGTCAAAAACTGAAGATTACGCGTGCGGCAGGACAGGCTCCGCGTCGTTGTCCAACCGCTGGTCAGAAAACATCAAGCACGGAGGTAAGCTGTGAGTAACCGAGCAATCATTTCAACGCCGGACGCGCCGGAAGCGATAGGCCCCTATTCACAGGCGGTCAAGGTAGGCGACACCGTGTGGCTATCCGGCCAGATTCCTCTCATACCCGGCACGTCTGAGTTGGTCGGTGATAATATCAAAGACCAGACCACACAAGCCTTTAACAACCTTGCCGCAATAGCCGTGGCCGCTGGTGGCAGTCTGGACAAAGCGGTCAAAATTAATATCTCGCTGGTAGACCTTTCCCACTTCGCCAGCGTGAACGAAATCATGGCGAAATTTGTTTCGCCGCCCTTTCCAGCCCGCGCCTGCGTGCAGGTAGCCGCACTGCCCAAGGGAGCGCAAATCGAAATCGAGGCTATCCTCGTCCTATAAGCCAATGACGCCGTGGCATGCGTTGAGATAGATCAGGTACTTTCGGGCACATTGCCTGGATGATCGTGGAGCGCAAGCAACGCGCCATACCCTGCTTTGTAGTCCGGGTAGATCAACTGGTAGCCACTATCGCGCAGTTTTCGATTCAGGCACCGCTTGTGCCCCGCACGGTTGTGTCGTGTAGGATCACTGGCGGCATCGGGCAGCGCGCGCTCCAGCTCAGCCACTCCCATTTGCGATGCCAACCAGGATTCGACTGCGTAGCGAGGGGAGGGATGATCATCCACACCAATATAAACAGGCTCCAGCTCAGCGCCGAGCTCTGACTGCTGCAACAGGTGGGCAAGAAACCCCGCACAATCTTCGCGATGAATGCGGTTGGTGTAGCTCAACGGGCGAGGGGGGCACAATTCCCCGCGGCGCACCCGTGACAACAGCCTGCCGCCCGGAATGCCGTAGATGCCGGCAAACCGCACCACCGACGCGCGATGCCCCGAATCCAGCAATTGCCGCTCTGACTCGATGATTGCCTCGGCCCATGGGTCGTCTCGAGACAAGGCACTTTCCTCGTCAACCCAACCTCCCTCGGACTCAGCAAATACCCGCGTGCTGCTGGCCATCAGAACACACTGCGGGCGATGCTCACCCAGCCCAGAGAGGAGGTTTGCCATGGACTGCTGGAACCCTTTGACGTAACCCGCTGTAGAACGGTCAGGGGGATTAAATGTGGCAAGCACAAAGTCCGGCGCAAGTGTCGCGGCAAAATCCAGGCTCCCGGGCAGGGTATAGTCCCCAGGCCGGGCGTTGATCTGCACTGGCAACTTGGCGACATTGCGCCGCATCCCTGTGACTACCCAGTCTTGGTCCGCCAACAGGCATCCGGCGCGAATGCCAAGATCTCCGCAGCCTACAATTAGAACAGAACTGCTCTTCATATTATTGTCTCTCACTGGTTACACTAGGGGCCTTCGAACAAGGCTCCCCGCAGCCAGGGACACGGCTAAAGCTTATGACATTAACAGAATTACGCTATCTTGTGGCGCTGGCAGAGACAGGACATTTTCGCAAGGCCGCAGAGCAATGTAATGTGAGCCAGCCAACCTTGAGTATTGCTATCAAGAAGCTGGAGTCAGACCTGGGGATCTGCCTGTTTGAACGGGCCCGTCACAAGGTTGCCACCACTCCTACGGGAGACGGGATTGTAGAGCAGGCGCGCTCGGTCCTGGACGCAGTGCAAGGCCTTTACGATCTGGCCGAACTGGGCAAGGACCCGTCGGGCAGCGTGCTCTCCGTAGGCGCAATTTACACGGTGGGGCCTTATCTGTTCCCCAGAATGGTCAGCGCTATGCAGGAATCGGCGCCTCAGATGCCCTTATACATCGAAGAAAGTTACACGCACATCTTACGCAGTAAACTCAGTGGGGGAGACCTCGATGCCATCTTCGTCGCACTACCTTTCGAGGAAGTTGACGTTGTAACGCGCGCACTCTTCGACGAACCCTTTGTCGTTGTATTACCCCGGGGACATCTCCTCGCCGGCGAGCGCGCTATCGCTCCCTCTGCACTGGCAGATCATCGTGTATTACTCATGGGTGAGGGTCACTGTTTTCGAGACCAGGTACTGGAGGCCTGTCCGGGCCTGGCGGACGCGGTAAGAGAGCAGGCGGCCAGGGGCGAAGCGCCGGTCGAGGGCAGCTCACTGGAAACGTTAAAGCACATGGTGGCCAGCGGCTTGGGTATTACCGTCTTGCCAAAGTCAGCGGCCCTGGAATCAGGCTATGACAAAAATAACGTGGTTGTGATCCCCTTCCTGGACCCCCCACCCTCACGCAGTATCGCGCTTGCGTGGCGGGCCAGTTTTCCACGGCCGGAGGCGATTGATCTTTTGATCAACGCCCTGCGAGTCCGGTCGCCATCTTGACACAACACATCGCCAATCAATCAGTTGAGCTGCTGCACGGTGTGGGGCCGGCACTCGCCGGCAAGCTGGCCGACTACGGTGTCAAGAGCATTCAGGATCTGCTTTTCCATTTGCCATTGCGATATCAGGATCGAACCCGCATTACACCTATCGCCACCGCCAGAGAAGGTGATGATGTTGTTGTTGAGGGTGATGTGCGCGCCGCAGACGTTGTGTTTGGTAGGCGTCGCAGTCTTGTTGTGCGCTTGCAGGATGGAAGCGGCACGCTGACTTTGAGGTTTTTTCATTTCTCAGCTGCGCAGAAGAACAATCTCTCTTGCGGGACGCGGCTGCGTTGCTTCGGTCAAGCGCGCAGGGGCAGCAGCGGCATCGAGATGTATCATCCCGAATACAGGCAAGTTCTGGACGAAGATACACCCGTGGATACTTCGCTGACACCGATATACCCGACCACCTCTGGCATTGGGCAGAGCCAGTGGCGCAAGCTGTGTGGCCAGGCCGTGGCCAGGCTTGAAGGGGAGGACGTCTCCGAATTGCTGCCCCCTAACGCGCGCTACCCCTACGAGCTGACCCGGGCCCTGCACTACCTACATGCGCCGCCACCGGACGCACCGCTGGAAGAACTGCGCGAGGGACGCCATCCCGCACAACTGCGGCTGGCACTCGAAGAACTGGTAGCTCACAACCTGTCCCTCTGCAGACTACGTGAAAACCAACAAAGGGAAGGCGCGCCGGCACTGCCTTCACAGCCCCAACAGCTGGACGCGTTTTTGAGTGCCCTGCCTTTCACGCCAACCGGCGCTCAACGGCGGGTACTGTCTGAGATTGCAGCAGATCTTGCCAAGCCGTCACCCATGATGCGGCTGGTGCAGGGTGATGTGGGTTCGGGCAAGACTCTGGTCGCCGCAGGCGCCGCATTACAAGCCATCGCCAACGGCTATCAGGTTGCCCTGATGGCGCCTACCGAAATCCTCGCAGAACAGCACCGGCACAATTTCCAGCAATGGTTCGAGCCCTTGGGTATAGCGATGGAATGGCTCAGCGGTCGCTCCAAAGGCACACGGCGGACCAGCGCTCTTGCGCGCATCGTATCAGGAGAAGCGAGCCTGGTGATCGGTACCCATGCCCTGTTTCAGAATGACGTTGAATTTTCGCGTCTTGGATTGGTTGTTGTCGACGAACAGCACCGCTTTGGCGTACACCAGCGCCTTGCACTGACACGAAAATCCTCTCCAGAAGAGGGGCAGCCCCATCAACTCATCATGACGGCCACACCGATACCCCGAACGCTGTCGATGGTCGCCTACGCAGATCTTGATTGCTCCATTATCGACGAACTGCCTCCGGGCAGATCCCCGGTGGCTACGGCGCTGATCGACAGCAGCCGGCGCGCAGAAGTGGTAAGCCGGGTAGCGGCGGCTTGTGCGGACGGTCGTCAGGCCTACTGGGTGTGCACACTGATCGAGGAAAACGACACACTGCACGCACAAGCGGCTGAAGCGACAGCAACAGAGCTCCAGGAGGCGTTGCCGGCTCTGAGGATCGGCCTCGTCCACGGGCGGCTGAAGGCTGCAGAAAAAGAACTGGTCATGTCCGCATTCAAGAACGGAGAGATTTCGCTGCTGGTGGCCACGACTGTTATCGAAGTGGGTGTCGATGTTGCTAACGCCAGCCTGATGGTTATCGAGAACCCGGAACGTCTCGGCCTCGCGCAGTTGCACCAACTGCGCGGCAGAGTAGGGCGAGGCGAGCAAGCCAGTCACTGCGTATTGCTGTATCAATCCCCTCTGTCGACAAACAGTCGTCAGCGTTTATCGGTACTGCGTGAGAGCACAGACGGTTTTTACATCGCGGAGAAAGACCTGCAGCAGAGAGGTCCCGGAGAAGTGCTAGGCACCAAACAAACTGGTCTCATGGAATTCAGGATAGCCGAGCTGCCCGCCCACAACCATCTGCTGGACGATGTCCAAACCATCTCGGACGCTATCCGCCAAACCCGACCCGAGCTCGCGGACCCACTAATAACACGCTGGACAGGCAGTCGACAGCACTTCGCCAAAGTATAAGCGCGGCCTAACTGGCCTTGAAACGCACCATTGTTTTGCCCGCTCAGGCATCGCCAGCGCGATCCGATAAGCTTTCCCAGCGGGCGTATGCCGCCTCCAGTTCTGCCACAAGATCCGCTAAATCCTGCAATCGGGCCTCGCTGATATCATGGCCCTGCTGGTAAAACGCAGGAGCAGCAATCTCCGCTTCCAGCTCTGCTTGGCGTGACTCCATGGCCTCAATCCCCTGCGGCAAATCATCCAACTCGCGTTTTTCCCTGAAGGTCAACTTCCTGCCGTCCTGCTTTTGTTCACGCGTGTTTTTTTTATCGGCCGGGGGCGGTTGGGTCGTAATTTTCTCGCCGCTTTGCTCCAGGCTTTGCAGTCGGCCGCCATGCTCTACCCAGTGACTATAACCACCCACCCATTCCTCAACACCCCCAACCCCATCCAGCACCAGAATGCTGGTTACCACATTATCCATGAACTCACGGTCGTGACTGACAAGCAGTACGGTACCCTCGAAACTCAACAGGATTTCTTCCAGCAACTCCAGAGTTTCTACGTCCAGGTCGTTAGTCGGCTCATCCAGCACTAACAGGTTTGCGGGCTTACTGAAAAGTTTGGCAAGGATGGCGCGGCTTTGCTCACCGCCGGAGAGCGCCTTTACCGGAGTGCGCACCCGTTCCGGTGAAAAAAGAAAATCTCCAAGGTAACTAATAGCGTGCCGGCGCTTGCCATCCAACTCAATAAAGTCCTGACCACCACAAACATTGTCGATCAGGTTTTTCTCCGGGTCGAGGTGCGCTCGCAGCTGATCGAAATAGGCCACCTCTAAACGTGTCCCCAATGTGACCTGGCCCTCTGTCGGACTGAGCTCACCGACCAGAATTTTTATCAGGGTTGATTTACCCGACCCGTTGGCGCCAACGATACCAATACGATCGCCCTGACTGACCAGCGTCGAGAAGGGTTTCAGGACTGTTTCGCCCTCGTAGGCATGTGAAACATTTTCCAACTCCGCGACCCGTTTACCGGATCGCTCCGCAGACTCCATGTTGAAGCTGGCATTACCTGTCCGCTCACGCCGGGATGCACGCTCCACCCGCATGGCTTTCAAGGCGCGAACGCGGCCTTCATTGCGAGTTCGTCTGGCCTTGATTCCCTGACGAATCCACTTTTCTTCTTCTGCCAGACGCTTATCAAACAGTGCGTTCTCGCGCTCCTCGGCGGCTAACTGCTGATCGCGAAAGCGCAGAAAGTCCTGGTATGTACCCTCCCAGGCGCTCAGATGTCCGCGGTCAAGCTCGGCGATGGTTCGCGCCAGGCTTTGCAAAAACGACCGATCGTGAGTAATAAATATGATCGCGCCCGCATAGGCCTGCAATTGGTTCTCCAGCCATTCGATCGCGGGAATATCAAGGTGGTTGGTTGGTTCGTCCAGCAATAAGATATCCGGCTCACTGACCAGCGCGGCACCCAGAGCCACGCGCCGTCGCCAGCCGCCGGACAGGGTGGACATACTGGCATTCGCTGGCAGCTGCAATTGAGAAATCACGGTTTCAACTTTCTGCGCCAACCGCCAGCCGTCCTTCGCCTCCAACTCAGTCTGCACAGAGGCCATGGTATCCATATCGCCCTCAAGAATGCTGTGATGATAGCGCTTTAGCAGTTCACCCACGTCCGCCAAACCTCCGGCGACGACGTCGTAAACGTCCTGCTCATCAGCGCCAGGCAGTGACTGGTCAAGGTAGCTGATGCGGGTCCCGTCGCGTACCCAGCGTTTACCGCTCTCCAGAACAATATCGCCCCTGATCACCTTCATTAAGGTGCTCTTGCCCGCACCATTGCGCCCCAGCAGTCCAATACGGTCGCCCGGGTTCAGGTTGAACTCCACCTTGTCCAGAAGAACATGTGTGCCGTACTGGAGACAGGCTTGATCGAGGGAAAGCAGGGGCATGGATAGCGGGCCGGTTACAACGAGCTCGGAATTGTACGTGAGATCGCACAATTACTCGAACAGATCATCTTCTCGCTGCCGGGACAAGCTCCGTCGCGCGCTGCTCGTGTAATTTCTCCTCTACATACGGCCGGTCGAGCATCTCTTGAATAATCGCTCAAATGTTCAGCGCGTGTGTCGAGCAACCTGATAATGACGATACCGGATAGCTATGAAAAGAGAGTCTCTCAGGCCGCATTGCACACCCGTTCGCAAGCGAGAGCACTCTATTCAGAAAAAAGGGCTTGCCAGCGCAGCGCCAGCTCGCGGTTGCCAATTTTTTCGAGAGCTTCAATGTTGCGCGCCGGAATACGTTCCGGTTGAGGGTAGTCCGCCACGGCCGCGCTGACCATATCTTCCCGCAGCAGGTGTATCAGGGGGTAAGGTGAGCGGTTGCTGTAACGGCTGGCGGAACCGGAGTCCTCACCCGCGAATACATAGTCCGGATGAAAACTTGCCAATTGCACAATACCCGCAAGGCCGGCCTCATTCACATGATCCTCCGACACATGTAGAAACGACAGATAATCCGAAAATTTTTCAAGTGCGAGCGGAAACACCAACAGGGTGGTTGCGACCTCCGTCTGTGCGGTGGAATACAGGTTATTCAGCTCACTAAGAAACGCCTCGTGAAGCTCCTTTCGACCAGCCTGCTCGCAGATAACAATACGCAGGGCCTCGCTGCCCAGCAGCGGGCGAGCGAAGGGGCAAAGATTCAGGCCTACAACGAACTGATCCAGCCAGCGCCGCACCTGTTGCTCAACTTTAGCGCTCAACATTGCAGGCCTGGAACCGCGTTCAGCCCATAATGGACGGCAGTTCTTTTTGCAGTGCCATCTTCTCCTTAATTGCCCCGCCGGTTAGCGCAAAACCCAACAATTTACCGTCACTGTCACGGAATTGGGCGTTGACACTGTTGCCGTCTGCCTCGATGTTCCATTCGCCCGCTGTATCTGGCGTTATGGGGGCGACAACAACCGGGCATGCCGGTGTTTTGATTGTCACAGGCATAGCAGGATAAACCACTTCCGTCGGCTCACCTGCCAACGTCTTACCGAGGGCCTTGGCCGCTGCCATCAGGGGGGCAACATAGACCAGCACATGACCATCTACCTCTGCACAATCGCCCATAGCATAGACATTAGGCGCACTGGTCTGCAGCGAGCGGTTGGTCACAATGCCGCGATTGGTCGCGATACCGCTGGCGGCCGCCAAGTCGGTGCGCGGACGAACGCCGACCGCTGATACTACGATGTCTGCGTCAATAGTGTCGCCATTGTCTAACGTCACCGTGACACCGTCAGCCGACTTGTTCACTTCGGTGACAAGGGGGCCAAAATGAAATTTTGCACCTTTCTCTTCCAACGCGGCTTGCACCGCCTTGCCGGCCGTCTCTGGCAACAGTGTGGGCAGGCAGTAGCCGAGGGGGTCTACTGCCTCTACCTCGAAGCCGCCGTTGAGAAGGTCATTGGTGTATTCGCAACCAATGAGGCCGCCCCCAATAATGCAGATTTTCTTCACATCGTTCTTGGCCACCGCGGTGCGGAAATCCGCGTAGTCCATCAGATCGTTGACGGAGTAAACGAGCTCAAGACCGTCACCCTGAATCGGCGGGCGGATGACCTGAGCACCAACCGCAAGCACCAGTTTGCTGTAATGCACCGCCGTGTCGGCATCACCGGTCTTGATCATCTGGTTAGCCGTGTCTATTTCATTGACCTTGGTCATAGTCCAGACACTGGCTTTCAGCTGGGTGCCCATGGCGCCGGCATCTGACTGGGCGAGGTCGTCCGCGGATTGATCCCGCGTGTATCCGGTTGACAGCATCGGCTTCGAATACGCGCGGCCATCATCAGAGGTAATCAGGATCAGAGGGGTCTCCGTGTCGTGCTTCCGAAATTCCTTGGCAACGCCATAACCCGCCAAACCCGTACCCAGGATCACTACCGGGGCGTGTTCCTTGTCTACCGCAGGCTCCTGATGATGGGGTGCAGACTCCTCTACCCCGTCCTCCAGCAGTTCGAAATCCTCTTTGCCCACGCCACAATCGGGGCACAACCAGTCTTCGGGCACATCCTCCCACTTGGTGCCCGGTGCAATGCCATCATCGGGCCAGCCCAGCTTTTCGTCGTAGACCAGGCCACAAACAATACATTCCCACTTTTTCATAACCATCTCTCTCTGGTGATTTTCATAGCTCCCCTGCCGACTTGCAACGCTGTGGGCGGAGGCCAAAATTCGAGACGAAACACTATAGTTCTGTACAATAATTGTGCAAGGATTTTCTTACTTCAGGCGCTCTAATTCGAGGTTACCTTGCCTTGCAAGCCCCGTTCGGATAGCGCATCCTCGCTTCTCCAAACATGGAAGGTAGACCTGTGTCTTCAAACAGCCCGGCTCCGGGTGGGCCCGCACTATCCCGCCAGAGGATTACAACAGAGCCGCGCTGGCAGCCGGTTCTGCGCGCTACCCATGCCCAGCTGCCCCCCGCATCGCGCCGCTGGCTCACCGATAACGGCTCTCTGACGGGTCATCTCGTTGCGTCAGGGCACGGCCGATTCGCCGTGAAACGGCTTTATCAGGGCTGGGAGAGGCCCCTATCCAGCGAAAGCAGTCTATTGGGCATCTCACCGCGACAATTGTCACTGGTGCGGGAGGTCACGCTGATGCTGGGACAGGATCCGGTTGTATTTGCACGAAGCATCTTCCCCATCTCCAGTCTGGTCGGCAGCTTGGCCCACCTGAGGCGGTTACAGAGCAAATCGCTGGGTGCCATACTGTTCCGGCATCCCGGCATGCAGCGGGACCCCTTCGAAATCACCCGGATGCCCGGTAACAGCCACTACCTGCCAGAGCACCTGCGCCAAGCAGAGTCGGCCTGGGGTCGCCGCTGTCGCTTTGAGATTGAGGGTAAATCTCTCATGGTCAGTGAGGTTTTCCTCGAGTCTTTCACGCCGTGGCCGGGAGCACTGCCGGTTCATCGCTCCCAGCGAGGCAAGGTCAACGCTGCATTTCCATCAACAACGCAGTAAGCTGGGCCGACTGCACCACCAGACCTGAAATAAATGGCTAGCACTTCAAAAGCCGAAGCGCTTCTTAAACTGATCCGCTTCGACAAGCCGATTGGCACTCTGCTTCTCCTGTGGCCCACTTTGTGGGCACTCTGGCTGGCGGCGAGTGGGCTGCCCGATCCGCGACTCCTCGCGATCTTTGTTGCGGGCACCTTCCTGATGCGCTCCGCAGGTTGCATCGTTAACGACCTGGCCGACCGCCATCTCGACGGGGGCGTCTCACGCACCCGCGACCGCCCCCTGGTAGTCGGAACTGTCAGCCCCGCTGAAGCCCGCGCCCTGTTTGCGGCGCTGATGCTACTGGCGTTCATTTTGGTACTGTTCACCAACGCGCTGACCGTCGGGCTGTCTGTCATCGCGTTGCTGCTCGCCTCGGCTTACCCCTTCATGAAGCGTTACACCCACCTTCCCCAGATTGTGCTGGGTGCCGCATTTTCCTGGGGCATACCCATGGCATTCGCCGCGCAGCAAAATGCACTGCCTCTCAGCTTGTGGCTGATCTACGGGGCGAATCTCCTGTGGACTGTGGGCTATGACACGGCTTACGCCATGGTAGACAGAGACGATGACCTTACCATTGGCATAAAATCTACCGCCATCCTGTTTGGGCGCTTCGACCGTTTCGCTATCGGGGTATCGCAATTTAGCTGCCTGATTTTGCTCGCACTGGCCGGGAAGGCGTTCGGCCTGGGGAGCTTCTATTTTGTTTCTCTTGGCGGTGCGGCCGCATTTTTTGTCTACCAGCAGGTTCTGATTCGTAAGCGGGAGCCACAAGCCTGCTTTATCGCATTCAAAAACAATCATTGGGTAGGACTAATTATTTTCGCGGGAGTGGCCCTTAACTACGCGTTTACAGGAAACTGATTTGATGTCTTCGACTCATGACAAAGCGCTGACCGGCGAGTTCATCAGCGGCCTCGCACAGGTTGCTGCGGAGGACTGGAACAGAATCGCCGGCACAGACTATCCCTTTCTGCGCCACGACTTTCTTTACGGTCTTGAGCTGGCCGCCTGCACGACTGCCGAAACTGGTTGGCAGCCTTGTCATCTCCTACTGCGGCGCGACGAAGAGCTCCTTGCACTTATGCCGTTGTACCTGAAATCACACTCCTACGGTGAGTATGTATTTGACTGGTCCTGGGCGGATGCATGGCGCCAGCGCGGTCTCGCCTACTACCCAAAATTGTTGAGTGCGATTCCCTTCACGCCCGCTACCGGCCCGCGCCTTTGCACCGCACAGGACGCCGAACTTGAGCTGTGCTGGTCAGCAGCTGTGGCGGCGGTGCAGCAGCTAGCGAAAGAACGTGGGGTCTCATCATGGCATTTGTTGTTCCCCGAAGAGGAGGTCAGTCAGAAACTGCTGGACGCTGGGCTGCATCGCCGGACGGCCACACAGTTTCACTGGTTTAATGAGGGCTTTAACACCTTCGATGATTTCCTTAGCACCTTTAACAGCCGCAAACGAAAATCCCTGAAGCGGGAGCGCAGGCGGGTAGAGGAACAAGGGCTCAAGCTCGTTACCCTCGAGGGCAGTGACATTCGCGAGGAACACTGGGACCGGTTTTACGACTTCTACCAGACCACATATGCAAAACGCAGCGGACACGGGGGGTACCTCAGCCGGGAATTTTTCCTCAACACTGCCGCAGGTATGGGATCACAGGTTGTCATGGTCCTGGCCTATCTGGATGGCAAGGCTGTAGCCGGGGCACTGTACTTTCGCTCGAGCAAGACCCTCTTCGGTCGCTATTGGGGTTGTGTCCATGAGTTTGACGCTCTGCACTTCGAGGCGTGCTATTACCAAGGCATCGATTATTGTATCGCCAATGGTTTGTCGCGCTTTGACCCCGGCGCCCAGGGCGAGCACAAGATACAGCGCGGGTTCAGGCCTATCACAACCTGTTCGAACCACTGGATCGCTGACCCAGAACTCTCAGCTGCCGTCGGTGATTTCACCCGTCGCGAAGCAGACCATAACACGCAATACCGGCATTCCGCAGAAAGCTTCCTGCCATTCAAACAGCAGGGTGGAGCTTGAAGCGCTCCGTTTGCCTGCACACGGGTCTCAAGAAATGGGCGGCTCGTCCCGGGTGAATACCCAATTGCGGGCGGTGGATTCGGCCTTGTTGAAGCGGTAGCCGTCCCGTTTGAATTTCTTGAGGCCCTCCGCCTCATTTAATTCTTTCTCAATGATGAAGCGTGCCATCTGGCCACGGGCTTTCTTCGCAAAAAAGCTGATCACCTTGTATTTACCTCCGCGCAAATCCTTGAATACCGGCGTGATGATATCCGCATCCAGATCACCCGTCTGTACAGAGCGAAAGTACTCATTGGAAGCCAGGTTAACCAGCACCTTGCTGCCCGATTTTTTCAGCCCTTTCTGAAGTATGCGTGTGATTTCCCCGCCCCAGAATTCATACAGGTTTTTGCCCCCGCGGTTTGCAAAAGTGAGCCCCATCTCCAGCCGATAAGGCTGCATCAGATCGAGAGGCCGCAACACGCCGTACAAACCGGAAAGAATGGCGAGGTGATGCTGTGCAAAGTCGAGTTGCTCCTTGTCCAGAGTTTCTGCTTCCAGCCCGAGATAAACATCGCCCTTGAACGCCAGCAGGGATTGCTTCGCATTGTCCAGCGTAAACGGCGTTGTAAAGTTTAAAAACCGCTGGTGATTGAGATCAGCTATCTTTTCACTGACGCCCATTAGCCCACGAATCTCATCGGGAGCGAGGCCGCGCGCATCCTCGACCAATTGCTCCGCATACTCTATGAGCTGCGGCTGCGTTTTCTTGCGCGTGCCTGCGGGGGTGTCGAAGTCCAGGGTCTTGGCCGGGGAGATGACGGTTAGCATTTCTGTAATTCCTGACTGTGCTCTCGGTGAGAACGTGTTTTCAACAAAGGTAATGGCCTATACTACTCTACCTGTCAAATAATCAAAAAGACCTCGCGCTATGCCTTCTGTGCACGCCGCAGTGCATATTATAGACCGATTCACAGACCGTTGCGGTCGCGTGCTCGCGTGGCTGTCGCTGGCGATGGCGCTGACGGTCACACTGATTGTGGTGTTGCGTTATGGGTTCCGTATCGGATCTATTCCGCTGCAAGAGTCTGTTATTTACCTCCATGCCAGCCTGTTTCTGCTTGGCGCGAGCTACGCACTGAAGAACGGCGCTCATGTCCGTGTTGATATTTTCTACCGCCGTTTCAGCCGTCGAGGCCAGGCGTGGATTGACAGCCTCGGAGGTATTATTTTCCTGCTGCCACTCTGCGCATTCATCTTTCTGAGCAGCTGGAACTATGTCTTTGAATCCTGGTCGATGTTCGAGTCCTCGCCAGAGCCAGGAGGAATTCCCGCAGTCTATCTTCTGAAATCACTGATCCCCCTCGCTGCCGCCAACCTGGCCTTGCAGGGGGTAGCCGAAATTCTACGCAATGCGCTGGTGCTGGCAGGGAGTAGCGCGCGCTGATGGAATTCATTGCCCTCTACCTGTTTCTCGCCGTCTGTCTCCTGCTGATGCTGGGTTTCCCAGTCGCCTTCACCCTGGCAGGGACGGCGCTAGCGTTCGCCACTATAGGCACACTCGCGGGCGTTTTCGACACTGGCTTTCTGGCCGCATTGCCTGGTCGTATTTTTGGCACCATGAATAACACGACCCTGATCGCTGTACCCCTGTTTATTCTCATGGGCACGATTCTCGAGCGCTCGCGGGTCGCGGAAGAGTTGTTACACAGCATGAGTCGGTTATTCCGCGGGGTTCGCGGCGGACTCGGTATTTCTGTGGTCGTCGTCGGTATGCTTCTCGCCGCCAGTACCGGTATTGTCGGCGCGACCGTTGTCACAATGGGGCTGTTGTCCCTGCCGAGCATGTTAAAGGCAGGTTACAAGCCCTCGGTTGCAACGGGCACGATCTGCGCGACGGGCACGCTGGGGCAGATTATCCCTCCTTCCATTGCCCTGGTGTTGCTGGGGGACGTCCTGTCCAACGCGTACCAACAAGCGCAATTGAATATGAATATATTCAACCCCAAGACGGTGTCCGTGGGCGACCTGTTCGTCGGCGCGTTAATCCCTGGGCTGTTGCTGGTTGGGCTATACATCGCTTACTTGCTGTTGCAAGCGCGGCTCGACCCTGACGCCACACCAGCCAACAACCTGGAAGCTATTTCCCTGAAAGAGGTCGCACGAGGGCTGCTGCCACCCCTGTTACTCATAATGGTTGTTCTAGGTTCGATTCTCGCAGGGGCCGCTACCCCTACCGAGGCCGCAGGTATCGGCGCCATAGGCGCATTAATTCTGGCGATGGCCAAAGGGCAGATGGACCTCGTGAGGCTGACGGGAGCGCTGCAGAATACCCTGGAAGTCACCTGCATGGTGTTCATGATTCTGATCGGCGCCGCAGTTTTCTCGCTGGTTTTCAGGGGCTTCGGCGGGGAAGAGCTGATTCATCAGTTTTTCGAGCAACTCCCGGGAGGCGCGCTGAGTGCAACCTTGGTGGTCATGCTGGTCATTTTTCTGCTCGGGTTTATTCTGGATTTTATTGAAATTACATTCGTGGTTGTCCCTATTGTGGGTCCGATACTGCTTGCCATGGGTCTGGACCCCGTCTGGCTGGGCATCATGATTGCCCTCAATCTCCAGACTTCATTCCTTACGCCACCCTTCGGTTTCGCGCTATTCTATTTGCGGGGAGTTGCCCCGGAATCTGTGCCAACCGGCGCTATCTACCGGGGCGTAGTTCCCTTTATACTTCTCCAGCTCGTATTGATGGGCGCACTCTGGTACTGGCCAGCTATGGCGACATGGCTGCCATCTGTACTCAAATAAAAAGATAGCCGGCAATTGGCCGGTAGCAGGCGATCGAGATGAACGATATTGACACTACACCCGGGCCTGGAGGCACGCTCGCGCTGCAAACAGTTGCCATGCCAAAGGATACGAATGCCAGTGGCGATATTTTCGGAGGCTGGCTCCTGTCGCAGATGGACATAGCGGGGCTAATTACCGCGATGAAGGTAGCTGATGGCCGCGCCTCCACCGTCGCAATCAACGGTATGTCTTTCCTGACACCAGTGCACGTGGGTGCTGTTGTGTCGTGCTATTGTGAAGTGCTCGATATCGGCCGCAGCTCGATTCGTATTCTGGTAGAGGTCTGGATCAATTCCCAGCAAAGTGGTGACCCCCTGAAGGTTACCGAGGGCGAGTTTGTGTTTGTCGCTATTGATCAGAACGGAAGAACACGCGCCATTCAGCAGTAAACGCTCTCGAGCCGATAGACGCTAATAGTCCTCGTCGCCGAGCACACGGTCCCTGGTGTTAATGTACGATTGTTCCGAGATGTGATGGTAGTTGCGTACGCCGTTGTAAAAGTCGCGATAGGAGTCATACACCTTCGCGGCCATGGGGTCTGTAGCGACCAGCTTGTCCATTACCTCCTGGGTGCCCTGCCAGAGCGCCAATAGCACATCATCGGGCAGCCTGCGCAATTGCACGCCGTGCTCCTCGATCAGGCTCTTCAACGCATTGTTGTTCCGCGCGGTGTACTCGTCCAGCATGTCCTGGTTTACAGCCCGCGCAGCGTACTTGACGATTGCCTGCAAATCCTGCGGCAGGGCACTCAGGGAATCCTGATTCACAATGAACTCCAGCATCGCCCCGGGCTCATGCCAGCCGGGATAGTAGTAGTACTTGGCAACCTCCTGAAAGCCGAATGCCAGGTCGTTATAAGGCCCAACCCACTCAAGAGCATCGATAACCCCGGTTTGCATCGACGTGTATAGCTCGCCGCCTGCAATGCGCACAGCGGTGCCTCCTGCAGCGGCGAACACCTCGCCGGCCATTCCGGGGATCCGCATATTCAGACCCTTGAGGTCATCAATGGATTCAATTTCGCGGTTGTACCACCCCGCCATCTGCACGCCTGTACTGCCCCCAGCGAAAGGCACGAGGTTATAGGGCGCATAGGTTTCCCGCCACAGTTCGATGCCGCCACCATAGTGCAGCCACCCGTTCATCTCCTGAGCAGTCATGCCAAAAGGTACCGCGGTAAAAAACACAGAGGCGGGGACTTTACCTTTCCAGTAATAGGCGGCTCCATGCCCGGCATCAACCACACCGAGAGAAACGGCGTCAAAGACTTCCAGCGCAGGCACAATTTCTCCGGCGCCATAAACACGTATCTTCAGGCGCCCACCGCTCATCTCATTCACATAGCGAGCAAAGTTCTCAGGCGCAGAGCCCAGGCCCGGGAAATGCTTGGGCCAGGTAGTAATGAGCTTCCACTCAAATTGCCTGCCGTTTACCGCCCCCGCAGAATCCGCGGTAAGTTCTGCGTCGCGAGTACTGATCGATATATCCCGAGCCCAGAGACCGAGCGTCATTACCAGCGCGGCAACCAGGATTAGGATGATCAGGGGTGTGTAGCGCTTTTCAGTGGATGCGGTGCTCATGGTACGTTGTCCTGATCAGGGCTCGCCAAAACAGCGGTGCGAAAAAGCGTTATTTATTATAGCAATTGCAGGTTGGCATATTGCAGCACCAGCCACTTGCCTCCCTCGGTATCGAAATTCACTTCTACTCTGGCGCTGCCGCCGCGCCCCTCAAAGTTTAACACGACCCCTTCTCCAAAAACTTGATGGTAGACGCGCTGACCCAGCGATAGATCGGTCTCGGGCACCTGTATCGCGCTCATACTGCTGACCGGCACCGCCACCGTCCCCTGAATGCGAACCTCCTGTAACAACTCGGGAGGAATTTCACGCACAAACCGGGAAGGCGTGTTGAAAGAATCGCTGCCGTGCAATCGTCGGCACTCAGCATAGGTTATTACCAGCTTTTCCATAGCGCGGGTAATCCCCACGTAACACAACCGGCGCTCCTCCTCCAATCGCCCCGGTTCTTCCAGTGACATTTGATGCGGAAACAGGTTCTCCTCCATTCCCGCCAAAAAAACAAGAGGAAACTCCAAGCCCTTCGCAGAGTGCAGCGTCATGAGCTGCACGCTGTCTTCATGCTCCCCCGCCTGCGCTTCTCCCGCATCCAGCGCTGCCCGATCAAGAAATTGTTGCAATGGAGTCAGGGCCTCGTCCTCGGGATTAAATTGCCCGGCGGCGCCTATCAGTTCTTGCAGGTTTTCCACCCGAGCCTGGCCTTTTTCGCCTTTCTCCTTGCCGTGATAATCAATCAAACTGGAGGAGTCTACCGCCAGTTCAACCGCTTCTTCCAAAGTAAGTGCCTCAATCCCTGAATCCATTTCGTCGATGAGCGTTGTAAATCCTTCCAGCGCGCCCAGCGCCCTGGCGGGCAAGGGCTTTTCGTCCAGCACTGCTCGAATCGCTTGCCACAGGGAAATACTCCTGGTGCGCGCGCAATCTCGCACTACGTCAAGCGTTTTGCTACCGATGCCACGGGGCGGCGTATTGATCACGCGTTCTAGCGCCGCATCATCGCTGCGATTAAGAAGTAATCGCAAATAGGCCAGCGCGTTACGGATTTCCAGACGCTCATAGAAACGCTGGCCACCGTATATACGATAGGGGATATCGGCCTGAATAAGAGCCTCTTCCAACACTCTGGATTGCGCGTTGGAGCGGTACAGAATTGCGGCCGAAGCACGTGTGTTGCCTTCGTTCAGCCACTGCCCCGCCTGCTCCACAATATACCGCGCTTCGTCGTGCTCGTTGTAAGCCGCATAGAGGCTGACTGGATCGCCCGACTCCCCGGCGGTCCACAATTCCTTACCCAGTCGCCCGAAATTATGCGCGATTACACCGTTGGCGGCTTGCAGAATCGTTTGGGTAGAGCGGTAATTCTGCTCCAGTCTAATGATCCGGGTGCCCTCGAAGTCTTCATTGAAGCACTGGATATTTTCAATTTTTGCCCCGCGCCAGCCATAGATAGACTGATCGTCGTCGCCCACTGCCGCGACAGGTATATCTTTTCCGGCCAACACCCGCAGCCACGCATATTGAATAGTGTTGGTGTCCTGAAACTCATCGACGAGAATTTGTTGAAACCGCTGTTGGTAATGACGCAGAATTTCGGGGTTTTTGAGCCAGAGCTCATGCGCACGCAAAAGTAGCTCGGCAAAATCTACGAGCCCTGCCCGGTCACAGGCAATCTCATAATTGCGATAAACCTCCTTCATTGTTCGAGCAAAAAGATCGCCTGGGGGAGTATCCACATGGGTGCTGCGCAGGCCTTCATCCTTGGCGCTATTGATGTACCACATGGCCTGCTTCGGAGGCCAGCGAGCGTCATCAAGCTCCATCTCGCGGCACACCCGCTTGACCAGACGCAGTTGATCGTCACTATCCAATATCTGGAAATTCTGCGGGAGTCCTGCATCGCGCCAGTGCGCCTTGAGCAAACGATGCGCCAACCCGTGAAAGGTGCCGACCCACATCCCTTGCGCGGGGATTTGCAGCATATCCTCTATGCGGTTACGCATTTCCCGGGCTGCCTTGTTAGTAAATGTCACCGCCAAGATTGACCAGGGGGAATAATTCTCTGCCCGAATCAACCACGCTATACGGTGCACCAACACCCGGGTCTTGCCGCTGCCAGCGCCAGCCAGCACCAACAGGTTCCGGTCTTCCGCAGTGACCGCGTCGCGCTGGGCCTCATTAAGAGGCGATAAAATATCGGATACGTCCATCGCGCCATTCTAACGAAAATCGCTCCTTTGAACGTACTCTTTATCACGCGCTATAGTCGCTTTCTTATCGGTAGTACATAATCCTGTTTGACGCCCACGCGCCATCCGGACTTGCCGTAATAATACCTCCTCGAGGACTCCGCCAACGCAATTCCGCGAGGTGTCTGCTATGCTCGCTGAAAGCCGTCGAAACGTGCAGGTAGCTTCAGCCATGGACAACAATGATAATGATCGCCCTGGAACGCCTGACGCATTGTCACCCCGACAGCGCCGTCTTTCTGATGGTGATGTCCGCGCTGAGCCAAGGATAGGCGAATTTGACGATGACCTCGAAAATTACGAGGAACCCGACCGTGATACTGATTTTTCATCTGGCTATGGTGCCGAAGACATCGCTGAGGAAGAAGAAACCAGCCATCTTTTTCAAGACAATGAGTCTCAGTACGACCCGTCACAGCTCGCCTCCAACCCAGACACCGGGAACGTGGATACCGATGAGCCGCTCCAGTCGGACACCCGCGATGAGGACGAAGAGTGGGACGAGGAAGAGTACCTTGAGCAAGAGCACACCGATTCAGGCTGGCCGCTGCGGCTCGTCGTTGTGGCTGCAATCGCTCTGGTGATATTGGGCATCGGTGCCTACGGAGTCCTGCAGGAAAGGGCTGACGCACAAGAAGAATTGCAAGAGCTCCGCGCTACGCTGGCTACCAGCGTCAGTCCAGACGACATCCGCGACAACCGGGAGGCCCTGCGAGAGCTGCAGCGCTCCAATGCCGAACTTGCTAAACTTGCCGAGGTCCTGGCCCAGGAAAACCGCATGCTGCAGGAAGCAATCGCCGCGCTGGAGGCCAGCCTCGCCGCAACGCCAGAGAGCCAAGCTCCAAAATCTGTCAAACCTGAACCGGCCGCTGCTGCGGAGGTGAGCAGCGCTACCCCCGTAGCTCGCCAAGCACCCGCCAAAACAACGCCGCCCAAGCCCGCGCCTAGCGCGCCCAGCGGCGGCGACTGGTTCGTCAACTTCGCCTCTTACACCTCAAAAAGCACAGCGGAAACATCGGCAGCACAGCTGAAACCAGCCGCGGGCAAAACCGTAGTCGTGGCGGTGGTAAAGGACGGCAAAACGTATTACCGCGTCCGCGTTATCGGACTTGCCGACCGCGACGAAGGAAATAAAGTGGCGCGCGGGCTCGAGAAAGCACTGGGGGTGTCCCGCCTCTGGGTGGGGCAGGATTGAATCGACCTTTCGACTTGGCAGGGAGCCAATCTCCTGCTACTGTTTTCTTTCTTATACCGTTATTCTGTGAGGATACGCCATGAACCTGATCAAGCCCTCTCTTTTCTGTTTGGCCCTCGTAAGCAGTTCAGCTTTTGCTGAAGACTGCACTATGCCCGAAGTACCCACGCTACCGGATGGTGCGACTGCCGGTGAGCAGGAAATGCTGGCGGGGCAGACCGCCGTGAGAGCCTATCAAGCCGATAACACCGCCTATCGAGTTTGTCTAGATGAAAAAATGGAGCCCGCTGAGCAAGCAGCCCTGGGTGACGAATCCGACCCGGCGCTGGCAAACGCAGTCGCAACTCTGAATAATCAATACAACGCATCAGTAGCTGCGGAAGAAGAGGTCGCCGTTAAGTTCAATGCTGAACTGAGGGCTTACAAAGCGGCCAACGCCAAGTAGCGGGTCAGGGGGCACACCTCCGATGGGCGCCCCCAGTCAGCAAGCCGCAATGGTAATTCGTTGTCGATCTGTGTTCCATTCACAGATGCCATAGGTTAATCGTTGTTTTTAGTCCTTTCCTGCTTACCGCAGACGCATTCACTTTTCAGGTGCCTTTTCCATATCGACTGCCGCCAGCAATAACAAACCGGCAAATATTCCCAAATTTTTAACGAAGTTCTGCGTCTCGTGTTTGGCATCAATACCTTCATAGGCATTCCAAAAGTCGTGCAAATTGAGGTTTATCAGTAGGATCATCACGGCAAAACCAAGCGCGCAAACGACTACCTGTTTGTTCAACAACAGAAAGACACTGCCACCAATTTGAACAATACCTGCGATCGCCAATAAAGCCGGCACCATAATCATGTTGTGAGCTTCCATGAGCTCTACATGCATATTCCATGATACAAACTTTGCGATCCCGGGCACGAGAAAATACAGTGCTAACAGCACACGGCCGGCAGTGATTAGTGCATATCTCATTGGTAACCTCTCATGAAGCGTCGCATTGATAGTTTTTTTCTGTCGGTGAACAATAAAGTTGTTAATTAATAGCTTCGTAAACCTCTGATTTTTCTTTGTTGGGAAACCGCTCTAATAAATAAAGTTGTTAACAAAGTTTGGAATAGCACCGTCTCAGGCTAGACAGAAGCGGAAGTTAAACCTGCCAAAAACTTCAGCTTTACTGCATCGGCTTCTGGTGAAAAGCGGTCATAAAATCCGAGCCAATTTTCCTCAAAACCTCACATTACCTAAAAGAGGAAAGCCGACATAGCGCGAACATTGCCTTCAGACCTAAAGCGGCCCTTCCAGAGCGGCCCAAAGGTCGAGCGCTTTTTCACATAGAGGCCTTCGAGTAGAGTTTGCTTTTAGAAAGCTAAATTGAGTGACGCAGACTACTCGCGACGACAGTCGCGGCCAGTTCGAGACACTAAATCTTCATGCTAGGTTGGCCACGTTATTGATATATCTAACATTTATCATTATAGCTTTCGAGTTAAAGCACTCCCTTTTAGTTTGCCTAAAGTGGTTAGGGCATAGCAGTTAGCGATACTCCTCCCTTATCCCTATGTATTCACTAAGTGGACCTGAAAAACTGGTTTTTTGTTCCCTTTAAGGTAAGGGTCGTCTGAAAGGCAATGTATTTCGGATGACGGCAATCGGCAAGGTCACTTCAATTTACCAACGTATAACCGAACTGTGTGCTTCATTCACGTTTTTGGGCTAGTGTTCCCCAACAGTTAAGTTGTGCATCTACAAGTAGCCAGGGTAACCCCAGCGACTGCAACCATTGCCGAGAATCTTCTGCGGGCATCAGCATGGCGATAGTGGAGGAACTTCCGGCAACTAGGCATTGTGGAGCCAACACACTCACCGCCACAGGTGCGTCTTGCACTGGCCATCCCGTGCAAGGGTGTAAAATATGACCATAACGGACACCATTGACCAGCATGCAACGTTCGTAATCACCGCTACTGGCCAGAGCACCTCCCATCATGTGAATACCTGCCAAGGGGCGATCTCTGTGCCCTGGATGGCGAATACCGACCGGCCAGTAGCCACTCTGGGGTATTCCGCGCACAGCCAGGTCACCTGCTAGATCGATCATGGATGCACGGATGTCAAAACTCTCAAGTAAAGCGGCAAGTCTGTCAACGGCATATTCTTTCACACAGCCGCCAAAATCGATTTCCATTCCCGCTAGCGGGAGAGTGATTGAGGTGCTATCCCAAATGACATGTTGCCAGCCGACTAGTTGCAACGTCTCAGCTACTCTTTGTTGAGACGGCAAACAACTTGAGCGAAAGTCCCAGCAGCGGTGTAATACACCAGACGTTAAGTCAAAACGGCCATCACTAGCTCTCCAGGCAGTATCAGCATACTGCAACAGGCAAGCTGTTTCGTTATCTATGGTAACAGCCTGTCCACTTCCTGCTGCCTGGTTTATGCGAGATGTCAGTGAATCATTGGTGTAACGACTGTATTTCTGTTCAAGTCGCTGCACCTCCGCTTCGGC
>JAAENL010000274.1 GCA_024224435.1 Halieaceae bacterium | reverse complement strand
CTCAATGTTGGCCAGGGCCTCTTCGTTAGCCTCGCCATCCCTGTAACAACCCGACAGCAAAGGACAATCGGTCAGGTAACCTCCATCCTCCGAGCCATATTCGATACTGACTGGACGAGAGCTACTTCAAGTACACCGAGGAGGTCGATCTCTGGCTCGTATGACATAGGTGGGATGGGAACTATGGTATGCGCCTACTGCCGTGGTCACGCATTTCGGTGGGGCTAGCAGCCAGCAAACCTGTCCTGAGCGACGACCACAGGTCGGTAGCCGAAGGGTGGCCGAGGAATTGTACCTACAACTTTTTCGCAGCAAATTCCAGTTCTACAGCAAATTCGGCGACGAAAGGCGAGCCAATCGTTTCAAGACCTACCTGCGTCTGGCCTACTGGCCTCGTGCCATCGTAGCCCGCCTGGTCTCAACATTCGATCCCTCCTGGACATCCCGCGCACGCACGTACAGGCGCCTGCTGGCAGAATTGCCAAACATGTGAGATTTCACTATCGTTTTTTTACACCTTCGCCGGGAATACCCAGTAAACTTCAATGAAAGTCGAAGAGTAACAGCAACTCGAACACCAGTGGCAGGAGTCAGAGGAATTCGCCCGCGACGACAACTCGCTGATCGTCGGCGTCTATGCCTCTGGCGTATTCGCCGAGGCCGAAGCACATCACCTGGACGCGTTCGGCGACGTGCGCTGCCTACGGGTGCTTGACTACGGCTGCGGTACAGGCGGCACAACCAGCCAACTCCTGGCGCGCGGCGCCCAAGTCACCGGTTTCGACATCTCGCTCACCCGACTAGCGCAGGCCCTGCAACGTGTGACCGGTAATCAGGGGAATACTCAGACCGGCTTACTGCAATGTGCGGCCGAAACGCTCCCCTTTCCCTCTGGCGCTTTCGACGCAGTTCTTGGCAAGCAAATCCTCCACCATCTTGAATTGAAGGTCGGCCATATCGGAGATTGCCCGTGTATTGCGTCCTGGCGGCCGTGCCGTCTTCCTGGAGCCACTGATCCATAACCCAATCCTACAAGGGTATCGCCGCCTCACACTTCGCAAGTCCGATACCGTTCGTCACCTGCCACCAAGCACTTAACTTGGCGGGTTGGTGGCGTTGGCGAATATACAGGTTGAGCTTGAGTCAGAGCGAAGAGACGACGATGAAAGTGGTCTTGGTATGACGAGTAACCCTCAAACGTATAAAAGCTGATTCTGAATCTCGTCGGCGGTTAGCGTATTCAGCAACACGCCCAGCCGGCGCCCTATCTCGTAAGGACTACGCCGGGTAGCTGCGATGATTCCCCAATGTGTGCGTTGCCCTTCCACATATTCACGATGTAAACTTTCAAAGTGGATGCGGTTATGCGTAACAATACACCGTTCCAATGAAGCAGCGTGAGCCAGTTGAATCGGATCATCTTGCCCAAGCATGTCTTCATCCCTGGCGGCCATTGCATTTATTCCGCGTGCCCGTAACAAGACCGCAATGAGGACTGAAACATCCTCATCCAGATAGACCTCCGCGAATAATCTCATGCCGGGATCTTCTGACTGCGAACTGACGGGTGCACCATTTCATCAGGCACACGATTGATTTCAATATAATGGTTGATCTCACTCTGGTTTTCTGCGTAGTAGCGCAATGCGTCAAAAATCTGTGCCAGCGAAATGTGTGGCAGGTGTATGGGAATCTCTTCCGGGAGCATACCTAGTCGCCACATCTCCACAATGGCCCGCACCGGTGTCTTCGTACCGCGGATGATCGGTTCTCCGTTCAGTAGGGACTGATCGGATACGATATAGGAAGACATGCTTTCAATGGACATGAAATACTCCTGACACTGAATCGATAAAGACGTGCATTGTACTATTCCCGCTCATTATAGACGACCAGTCAACATCCGCCAATTGGTGGATTCTTCCCGGGTGAATTTTATTCTGGGGGAGCTATCTTCGCGAAGCCGGGACTGGCATAGTCCCCGGTTCTGGGGAATTCAGGATTCTCCCCGAAAATAAAATGCACCCATCCTTCCCTTCGTCTATAACATCGGTTTCCCCCGCTTCCAGACCAGCGTGGTGGTGTGGTTGTTCCTGGGCAGGTTGGTGGCGTTGGAAAACATGAGCCGTCAGGCGGGCTGGCAGCTCTGGTATGTGACCACAGCAGTGGGCACCCATTTTGGTGGTGAGAGCAGCAGGCAAGTTGCGGAAGCCATGTACCTTCAGCTCTACCGCAGCAAGCTCCAGTTCTACCGCAAATTCGGCGGCGAACGGCGCGCCAACCGCTTCAAAACCTACCTGCGTCTGGCCTACTGGCCTCGCGCTGTTATTGCTCGCCTGGTCTCAACCTTCAATCCCGCGTGGACATCCCGCGCCCGCACGTACAAGCGCCTGCTGTTGGAGATGGTGGGAGAAAAGGGGATGGTGGAGAAAAAGTGAGCGATCTACCCTCCCCAAAAGTTCTATGCTATACTGGGTGTGCTGCTGACATACACCATTAAGGACTATGAGCTATGAAACTGGAAGAGATTTTGGTCGATATCCATGCCCTCGAAGAGGAACTCTTGGATTTTGAACGCAAGTATGGTCTTCGCTCTGAAACGCTGTACGCCGCGTATATTCAGGGCGAAGAACCGGAAGATGGCAGATGGGTGCTGGATTTCGGCGAGTGGGCTAGCGTCTACCGCACGTGGTTGGCTCGACAGGCCGACTATCGCAACGAAGTCCAGCGACTTCAACGTCAAAGCACGGGCTTGAAAGGACTCATCCGGGTAGCTGCATGAACAACCCTCTGAACACGGCAGAGGATTATGAATTGTTTCTGTACACCCTGACGGATCAATTTCCACCTGTAAATCGCTCCACCATAACATTTGTGCGCAGAGGGGCATCGCTCGCACGGGTAGCCGGTAAACTGTTCTTGGCTCGAGAAATTCGACTGGTGGTGCGCGAGCGAATCGTTTTTCATCGTCTGCCTGCGCTGATCGACTGATACGGTTATGAGGTTTGGCAGAGTGAGCGAAAATTATATTGGTATGACCCTCAACCTCACCCAGATGATCCAGGATTACAGAACAGCCATCCGCATCACAAACATGTTCCTCCGAACATCAAGCACAACCGCATACTCGCTTTGGGGTTGCGCTTTGATAGACCGAATCTGCCGTTTTTGATCGAAGAGATCGAGCGCGAGTTATTGTCCGACTAAAACAAAGTGATAGTGGGGCTGCGCTATTATCCTGCGCAGACTGGCTGGGATCACTGGGGGATTTGCACCCGTCATCGTGTTCACCCGACTCGGCGGAGCCAGCAGCCAACAGGCCTGCCCTAAACGGCGACCAAGGGTCACTTGTCGAAGGGTGGCCGAGGAGATGTACCTGCAACTCTACCGCAGCAAGCTCCAATTCTACCGCAAACTCGGCGGCGAACGGCGATCCAATCGTTTCAAGACCTACCTGCGTCTGGCCTACTAGCCTCGTGCTATCGTAGTCCGCCTGGTCTCAACAGTCGATCCATCCTGGACATCCCGGGCCCGCACGTACCGCCGTCTGCTGGCAGAATTGCCGGTGATGTAAGTCTGGAACGCTGAGGCGGCTATAACGCTTGGCGCTCCCCCTACGCCGTGCTATACTGCCGTTGCCAACAAAACTGATGAATATCGTAAGATAATAAAACCAGGGCAAAAGGTATAAGCAAATGGAAACAGTTACCGTGACTTTGGATTTACCCAGAAACTTATTAGGCGCTCTGGACGTGCCCGAGGTGCGTATAGACGATCACGTGCGAGAACTTGTCGCCATCGAACTTGTACGAGAAGGACGCATCTCAACCGGCAAGGGTGCCGAAATATTAGGGATGTCCAAATGGTCATTCATCCTGCTATTGGCTGAAAGAGGACTCAATTACTTTTCAGAGTCTACCGAAGAACTGACCGCTCAGATAGGTGAACTGGATCTGCTTCTCGGCCAGAGCGGCTCATGATTGTTGTCGCCAACGCTGGTCCGTTGATTGCTCTGGCTTATTTAGATCAGCTTGACCTGCTGCATATTTTGTACGGCCAGATTCACATATCATCAGCTGTAAGATCTGAAGTTGTAACCTCCGGCCGTGGACGTCCCGGTGCACTGGAGGTCGGTACTGCACCGTGGATACTCACTCACACAGTTAGCGACACAACTGCGATTGCTTTTTTGAGAGAACGACTTGATCTGGGCGAAAGCGAAGCCATCGTTCTGGCTATTGAGTTGAAAGCTGATTTGTTGCTCATTGATGAGTCAAGAGGGCGGCGTATTGCGGAAGCGAGAGGTATCAGTAAGACGGGCACAATTGGCACCCTGGTGATGGCGAAGAAACGAGGGTTGATCGTCGGTGTGACGCCGCTACTAGACTCACTCAAGGCATCTGGCTTTCGCATGAGCGACGCTCTCTATGTGACGGCTCGCTCACTGGCCGGAGAGGGCTAACAACCTGGTGGCGATGACCTTGTGTGGGTCGGAGATGAGCGGGTGACAGCCCAGAAACAAGGTGAAATTCTATCGCAAATTCGGCGGCGAGCGGCAAGCCAGTCAGTCGTTTCAAGACCTACCTGCGTCTGGCCTACTGGCCTCGTGCCATCGTAGCCCGCTTGGTCTCAATATTCGATCCCTTCTGGATATCCCGGGCCCGCACGTACCGCCGTCTCCTGGCCGAGTTGCCATCGCAATGAGCACCCCACCAACCCTTCGCAAAAATCCACGGGCCATTCTGGCGCTGATCATCATTTTGGCCGTGCTGCTCCGCCTGGCCGTCGCCCTCTACCTGGGCGACACCACACCCCCGGCCAAGGATGAAACCTCCTACTCGGTGTTGGCGGCGCGCCTGGTCAGTGGACACGGCTACAGCTTCCCCACCGCCTGGTACCCCTTCTCCCCCGCCAACGCTCCCACCTCCCACTGGTCATTTCTCTACACCGCTTACGCCGCCGCCATCTACACCCTGTTCGGCGTCCATCCCCTGGCCGTGCGCCTGCTCACCGCCCTCCTCGGCGGCATCCTCCTTCCCCTGGCCGTCTACTTCCTGGCCCGACGAGCCTTCCCTCCCCCATTAACCATTAACCCTTCGCAATTCACCATTCACCATTCACTTCCCCTCCTCGCCGCCGCCCTCGCCGCCCTCTACGCCTATTTTATCCTCTACGGCGCCATGCTCATGACCGAGACCTTGTTCATCATCTGCGTTGTCTGGTCCCTGGAGCGTGCCCTCGCCCTGGCGCAGCGTATCAGGTCGGGGTTCAGGCTGAGGCTGAGGGATGGCGTCTGGCTGGGTGTGGCCCTGGGCCTGGCCACCCTCTTCCGCCAATCGATCCTGCCCTGGGCGGGGGTCGTGTTCCTCTGGCTGCTGTGGGTCGACCTTCGCACAGCCTGCCCTGAGTTCAGCGAAGGGTTCAAACGCTTGAACCTGCAAATAGTGTTGCCTCTGCTGGCGGCCGGGCTGACCATGCTCGCCTTCATCCTCCCCTTTACCATTCGCAACTATGTGGTCTACGGCGACTTCCTCCTCCTCAACTCCAACGCCGGTTACGCCATGTATTCCGCCCAGCATCCCCTGCACGGTACCGGCTTCCAGGCCTATGCCGCCGCTCCCCTGCCCACCGATCTGCACCCCTTAGGACAAAGAATTTAATAACTTGCGGAACTCGACCGTCATTTCAGGGAGCAAATCGGCAAGTTATTCTGTCCTAAGTCCTTACCCCAGAAAGAGGCCCAATGGCACCGGGCCCTGATGCAGCGAGGCATCCACTTCATCCTCGACCAGCCCGGCCGCTACCTGCTCCTTTCCCTCAGCCGTTTCGCCGACTACTTCGAATTCTGGCCCAGCGCCGGCTCCAGCCTCCTATTCAACCTCGGCCGCCTCCTTTCCTTCACCCTCTTCCTCCCCTTCATGCTCTACGGCCTCTATCTCTCGTTTCGCATCCCCGGTTTCGCCACCCGCAATTCCCTTCTCTATGGCTTCATCGGCTTCTACTCCCTCCTCCACATCCTCACCTGAGCCATGACCCGCTACCGCCTGCCTGTCGACGCCCTCCTCATCATCTTCGCCGCCCTGACCCTGCTCGATCTATGGCAGCGTTGGCAAACAAGGCGTACACCCGACGAAAAAACACTTCCGACGATATGAGACATCGCAGGAACCAGGGTTTCCAGGTGGGCGATTTGGTGTTCGTTTTTCCTGGTT
>JAAENL010000273.1 GCA_024224435.1 Halieaceae bacterium | reverse complement strand
TGGCTGAACGCGACAATGGATATAGGAACGTCCTGCAGAGATTCTGCGCGCTTTTCCGCGGTAACGATTATTTCCTCAAGAGCTGGAGCCGCAAGCACAGGACAACAAAGATAAAAAAAGCCAAGAGCTGCAATCGAGACAGAGCGGCGTTGTTTCATAAACCGAATACCTTTTTTATTATTACACTAGTATATGTCACACGCACGAAATAGTCAGGGCACGCCTGCCTTTCTTGCCGGATCACATGCCAGCATACTAGTGGCCCGTATACTAAAAACTACCACCCCGTGCTGATTCTCCAGTCGCGTATCGTAACTGACAATACCGCTATCAGGATTACTGGCGGACAGGCGCGCGGCGGCAATCACTGTCTTGCACCGCAACACATCCCCAGCAAAGACGGGCTGATGCATACGCATATCGTCAAACCCCAGACCCGCCACAGCCTGCTGCACTACACCGCTCTGCCAGCGCTGGCTGGTAATACAGAAAATCGCGAAAATGTGCGCTGAACAGGCGGTGAGACCCCCGAAGATCGAGTCCCTTGCAGCAACGTCGTCAATATGAAAAGGCTGCGGATCCCACTCTGTGGCAAATTTAATCATGCTCGCAGCAGATACCTCGTAGGTCCCTGCGAGATGCTCTTCTCCAACAACACAATCGTCAAAGAAAAACGGCTGCCCCGACGCGAAGGCTGTCATGCACGCCCCTCTTTCTGGTCGACACGCGGACACTGCTCGCCGCTCAGGTGATTTTCAGCCACCATCCAGCTGATACAGTCACTGAAGGTCTGCTTTGGATCTCGCAGCGTGATACCACGTGCCGCCAGCTCATGCGTATTTTCGATACGCGGCCATAACGTAGCGTAGCGCATAGTCTCAGCAGAGACAGGTGTATCCACCACACGAAATTTTCTCACTATATCAACCAAGCGGCCCATCAACCGCAGCTTCCAGCCCTGTACCGGAATCCGCTTGAGGTCACACCCGGACACCGATTCGACGATATCTGCAAACTCCGTCCACTTCAGATATACACCGGGCAGCAGGTACCGGCCACCATCGCCTTCGACTACGAGCGCGCAAATAAAAGCGGCGAGATCACGGACATCCACCTGCTGCATGCCGCCATCACCGAAAATGCGGAAGCCGTTATCAATTCGGTGCTTCAGCGCGCGCATGGAATCCGACAATTTCGGGTCATCGGGCCCTACCACGCCTCCCGGATAGACGATCGATATACTGGCACCGCTTGCCTGCAAGCTGCGGAGATAGAGCTCCGCCTCGACCTTGCTCTGGCCATAGGGAAGCTTTGATGGCGCGGGAGGCGCATCCACTGTCACTTTTGCGCCGTCCTCGTTGAAAATTGCGGTGATGCTGGAGACGCAGACTATCTGCCTAATCCCCTGTTCCAGCGCAGTGCCGACTACATTGCGTGTACCCTCAACGTTAACCCGCAACAACTCGTTCCGGGTAGCACCAAGAGGCGTGCCGGCAGCAGCATGAACCACCGCATTACACTCCGCCAGTGCCTCGGCCACCGACGCGGCCTCGGTGATATCACCTGTCACCATCTCGGGCTGTGGCAGATTTAACTTGGCGTAATAGCCGCGCGCTTTTGTCTGGTCGCGCACCAACAAACGAACCGAGTGCCCCGCCGCCTGCAGTTGCCGGGCGACATGAGAGCCGACAAAACCTGTTCCACCCGTAACCAGTACGCGCATATGCAACTCTATACCTCTGTTACAGTTATAACGTGATTAGGGCAGTACCGGGCCGCTGCCATAACTTTGTCGCGCAGCTCTTCAGCGGGTGTTTCTTGCAACAACACCACCTGGGGATAGGCATCGTCGCTCTCTTCCACGTTAAACACCTCCGGACACTCTCCGAGGCATACACTGTGCCCCTGGCATAGGGCCCGATCGATACTGATTTTCATCGCCATAAACGCGAATCCTCTGTGCTAGGTACGCCGGCGATAACGCAAGCGGGAGGGAGAACTCGGCTTGAGCACTATCGCGGATAGGTCGTCCTGATAATCTTCTGGAGGATCCACCAGCTCAAACTCATACTTGGGCAGCAACGCAGCGAAAATCGATTTCAGCTGCATCATCGCAAAGGCATTACCAGCACATTTGTGCGGACCACCGCCAAAGGGAATGTAAGCCCACATCATTTCCGGTGTGCTTGCCCGGTCCCTGCACGGATTAAACGTCTCGGGATCGGGAAAGAAAACGGGGTTGCGGTGAGAACCGTATGTGGATATCGCCACAGTCTTACCCGCCTCGATCAGCGTACCCTCGTAATTGATATCCTCGATAACACGCCGCATAAGCAGGACCAGCGGAGGGTGTAAGCGCAGCACTTCTTCGATAAAAGCCTCAAGCCGGGGTATTTCGCGAAGATTTTCAAATGTCAGATCCTGGCCCCCGCCAAACAATGCGGTCAGCTCTTCAAGTATATCCGCGGTGTACTCGGGGCATCGCGCTAATTCAACCGCGGTCCAGGCGGCCGTGCCGGAACTGGTGTGATGACCGGCAAACATGGTGGCGATGACCAGTCCGGTGATTTCGTTATCGCTCAGACTGGTACCGTCACTGTAAGTACCCGACATGAATGTCTCCAGAGCATCACCATAGGTCGTGTCCGGATCGGCTCGACGTTCCGCGATTATCTCGCTAATCAACTCCTGCAGTCGAGCGCGGGCATTATCACGCGCCTCGAACAGAGGCTGCTGCAGGTAGGGATCGACAAATGCGATCGCCTGCAGGCCTTTCTCGAGATCATGGTAAAGCGCCTTGAATTCGGCCGTCATTCGATAGCGAAAGTCTGCGCCCAGAAGACAGTGGCACGCTGTGTTCAGGGTCAGGCGAATAAACTCATCAAGAAAATCCAGCTCGCCCTCTTCACCCCAGTCAGATACCCACGCTTCAACCTCCTCAGCTATAACCGCGGCATAGCTTTTCATATTCTGGTAGCGCAGCGCATCGACCTGAATCTTGAGCTGAGTTTTCATACGATCGGGTGGAGCATCAAATATCACTCCTTTACCGAACACCGGCACAGTCGCCTGATAGGCCGCCGCGCGACTCAGGTGCTTGTCCAACCCTTTCAGGAATGCTTCCTGTGCCGCAGGGCCACTCATCAATACGGTTTGTTGGCCGGCCATATTGTATTCAGCTAATTCGCCACACTCATCATTACAGCGCATCAGGAAGCGAGCGAAATTTACACTGAATTCTTCCATATGCCCCACGCCTGGCTTTTCACCACTGACTTTTGGGGGTAGCTTAAGCTCAGGAGTCACAGCACCAGACATGCTCATCCCTCCTTCACTTGTTCCGACGACATTTTCGGCATTGCCTTGAGAATACCCTTGTCAACACACTCAAGGATCAGGTTGGTAATATTAGTGTAGTCATACATATCCAACTGCTCTGACCATTGATAGTCGCCGCCATAACGAAACCAGGATGCGCCAATGACTTTCATTTCGGAGCCATCCTCGCGGGTCGGTTTGCCCGGAGGTGTCTGCCACCAGGTGCAAAACGCCTCCCCCCTTGTTTCGTCGATGACTATTTTTTCGTAGGGATAGGTCCAACCTTTGTAGGGGTCCATCGCCGCACCAACGCAGGTCTCGCGCACAGCCTCTCTGCCGTTGAATTCGTATTTCCCGTTCGGTGTATCCCAGCCATAGATGACATCGGTCGTATAAAAATCTGCAAGGTGCCGCCAGTTGCCCTCTTGCTCGGCTTTGTCATTCACCGCTATCCAGCGCCGCATCATTTCTTCAATCTCGTCACGCGTGTAGTTGGCCATCGGCTCTCCTGTGCACTCACTTTTTGATGTGCACTCTACCTTACGCCCCCCCTTTTATAGTTTCAACTATAAAAAAAATCTGGCACACTCACTCTTTATTCAGTGGGGAGATAAACATGAAGTTCTGGCAGTCTCTTGCTTTTGTTGAAATGGACCAGATGACCGAACTGGCACGCTTCTGTGAGGAACTGGGGTTTCACGGTGTATCCTACGGCGACCACCTGGTCACCACCGCGGAACAGGTGGACGACTACGAGTATGGCGACAACGGCAATATCCTCTGGAACCCCGATACTCACTGGCCCGACCCCTGGGTCATGACGGCAGCACTGGCAGAGGCAACCACAACGCTGCACTTTCTCTCCACAATTTATATTTTACCACTGCGAGACCCTCTCAGTGCCGCCAAGGCGGTCTCTACCGCTGCTTACCTGTCGGGCAACAGGGTCACACTGGGTGTGGGCGTAGGCTGGCAGAAAGCTGAGTTCGATATGGTGGGTCAGGATTTCAAAACCCGGGGAAAACGTACCGACGAAATGCTGGAAATACTGCCAAGCCTGGTGTCAGGGAAAATGACCGAATACCATGGCCGGTTTTATGATATTCCAAAGGTCAAGATGTCGCCAGGCACGACTGAATCACTGCCTATTATGGTGGGGGGCTATGCACCCGCAGCGCTGTCCCGCGCTGCACGGTTCGATGGCTGGATGGCCACCGCCCATGAAGAAAATGATATTTACCCACTTTTGGACAACCTGCGCGCAGCCCGAGTTGCCCAAGCGGATAACGAGCGGCACTTTGATATTTGGACTGGTGTTATCAATCCCGAACAGGGGACACACGAGCGACTCGCGGAAGCCGGCGTGACCATGGTCAACGGCACCAATTTCTTCGACAATAGCGGCAAGGCCACCCTATCCAGCATTGATGACAAGAAACGACGGCTCGAGAACTTCGCGACACGCTTTCTGGGCTAGACACCCGCGCAGAACGCCAACAGGGAGTCGTCAGGACTGGCGAGCCAGTGCCTCATCAACAATCCGTTGCAGCGCCACCGCGTCGTTACTGAATACCCACTCAATACCGCGGTTCAGTTCGCGATAGAGGCAATTCCGTGAGCGAGGAAAACCTGTTCCCAGCCGCTGGCCCTGCTCACTATGGCGCGAGCGCAGGCGGTTATTCAAAAGAAGATAGTGCCCACCAAGGCCAGCACAGCCCTGCGCCAGCGCGTAACGGCTCAGCACCCCTACATTGACTTCAGCGACAGGAAGGCAATATCGCGGCAAAACAAAGGGCACACGTGCAAACATTTCTGGATCGAGAGACAGAAGGTGATAATTTTCCCCCGGGAGCAGGGGCGCCAGTTCATGACGCAGGATGTCCGCCTGCGCAGCCGCGTCTGGCCAGCTCTCATGCTTGAGTTCCAGCATGAGGTGCATTTTGCCACCAAATTGTTCCACCACTTCCCGCAGGCTGGGAATTTGTGAGGCCCGTCGTCGCAGTTCGTTGAATGACACCTCTGCAATGGGCGTATCTGCAAGCAGTGTGTCTACACCGAACACTCGCCCGGGGGTCGCATCGTGGCAGATGACAGGGACAAGATCGCAGGTCCAGCGGATATCGCACTCCAAACCCCATACGCCACCGCGTTGCGCCGCTTCAAAGGCAACCAGCGTATTCTCCATAACATCAACATTGTCGTGTTCGCCGCGGTGTGAAATCAGACGACACCGCTCCAGAGCCGCTCGCCCCGGCTCAGCGCGTGGAATCACAGCCATAACGCTATCCACCACGGACATTGCAATATCCAGTACACTTGTCATACGGATAACCTGTTGGCGTAATCCCGGCAGGCGGGGTACTCCGCCCGCTATCAGCATAAATGCAAGGGGAAGTATTCGCTATGTCTAATGCAGGAAAGATGGCCGATCAGCGCGGCACAAGCGCGCCCGTGCAGCGCCGCGAAATCGGCGCCTGGGCATTTTTCGATTTCGCCAACTCAGGATACACCACGGTCGTGCTCACCACGATCTACAGCACTTATTTCGTCGCTGTTATCGGCGCCGGTATGGAGGCAGAGCAACCGGGAAGCGCCACCTTTGCCTGGACGCTATCAATCGGCGCGGCGAACCTGCTTGTGCTCTTGTCCGGGCCGGTCATTGGTGCAATCGCAGATCGGCGCGCCAGTAAAAAGCGATTCCTGCTTGTTTCGACAGCACTCTGTGTCAGCAGTACGGCACTACTGGCACTCGCGGGGCCAGACCAGCTGCAATTTGCCATCATGTGCTTGATCCTCTCCGCCATTGCGTTTGCGATAGGGGAAAATCTGATCGCAGCATTCCTGCCAGAGATTGCCACACCCGATAATATGGGCCGCATATCCGGATATGGCTGGAGCCTCGGGTATTTCGGTGGCCTGCTTACCTTGTCTGCCTGTCTCGCCTACATCAACTGGGCAGAGGGAATGGATATGACCGCAACCCAGTACGTGCCAGCCTGCCTGTTGATCACAGCGATGATCTTTGCCGTAGCCGCATCGCCAACTTTTATCTGGCTGCGAGAGCGTGCGACACCACTGTCACCTGCACCAAACCTGTCTTATCTCAAGGCCGGTCTTGACCGGGTGGTGCTAACGCTGCGCGAAGCAACACATCTACCCGACCTGTTTCGCTTCCTGCTGTGCCTCACACTTTTTCAGTCAGGTGTGGCCACAGTTGTCGTTGTGGCTGCTATCTATGCCCAGCAAGTCGCGGGCTTCGACAGCCAGCAATTGATCATCCTGATCATGGTCGTCAACCTGACGGCGGCTATCGGTGCCTTTGGCTTTGGCCAGGCACAGGATCGTTTCGGCTCAGTAATCAGCCTGAGGGCAGCATTATTGATCTGGATCGCTGCCATCTTCGTTACACAGGGCGTCGAGTCTGCGGGAGGCGTGTGGCTCGCCGGCAACCTGATGGGACTGGCAATGGGCGCCACTCAAGCCGGCGGCCGCGCACTGGTGGGGCAATTAACACCCACCGCTCGAAACGGTGAAATCTTTGGCCTGTGGGGCCTTGCTAACCGTGCCGCGGCCATCATCGGACCCGTGAGTTACGGTCTGATCATCGCCGCTACCTCGGGAGACTACCGATTTGCCTTGTATTCCACACTCTCTTTTTTTGTTGTGGGTCTGATTTTACTCGGCACAATCAGTGAGCAGCGGGGGCGGACCGCCGCACTGCTCGACGAGCATGCGACCTGAACACCTCGCCAACAGCAGCCGCGCATCGGGTGCAGTGAGCAACGTTTTATTCATTAGCCAGGGGTTCATCGTGCGGGCTGCAAAAGCTACGGTGACATCGAACATTGCAATGGAGCAAATACATGAACGAACAAGTCGAACGTGTGCGAAAACTGGTGCCCTCCATTATTCTCACAGTGCTGAGCATGATCCAGGCGATCGCGCTGGAGCTCTACTGGGGTAAGCTCGTGGCAAGCGAGTTCCTGTGGACTGGCGGCTGGATAGCGCTGGTGGGCTGGCTACAGTTCATCGCCCTGTTTTTCGGCATTCTACTGATATGGTTGCTTTACGTGAGTCCTATGCTGCGCTTCCACTGGATGCCATCACTGGAGGATACTCTCGCTCCATTCCTGATAGGACTGCTTGAATTTGCACTCATTGATCTCACCCACCCAAGCCTGACGGGCCCCTGGCTCTTAATCCTTGCCATGATTTTTACCACAGCGGTTTTCACCAGCCACACGATCTCACGGCGCGCACGCTCTGACTCCGCCAATGATTACTTTTTTTCACAGCAAGACTCCGCGGCGCCAACAGATTATCGAGAATCTGGAATTACGATAGCGAGCCTGGTGTTGCTCGGCGCCCTTCTATGGATTTTTCCGCACGCCTACTGGCTAGCGTCACTCGCGCTCTTGTTGACGCTGATTGGGATGAGTTACCAGTACCTGGAAGCGAGACGCTTTTGGCTACATTCCATTACCGACGCGTCCTCACTTGGAGATGATCACCCGGGTTCCGAGTGAAGCATATTTCTGCCACAACTTTTTTGCGACGACCACTTGTCGCGAGGGAAAAACCGCCCTTACCACGTCGGACCGGGCGCGCTTACACCTGCAGCAACTGAACACGATCCCGCAGACGGGTCTGGTACAACACCGTACCCTTGGCTATTTGCACCGCCAGAGGCTCCTCATCATCCACGCCATCGAGACTTATATCCCAGCACAGAGATCCACCCTCACCGCAGGCCGTTACCCTTGCGCGCCGGCACACGCCCCTCACCAGCCCCGCCAGACCCGCAGTCATTCCCGCTTTTAACACCGCCTGCCAGCCATAGCCTTCCGTTTCCTGCAGGGCAGGACAATCGTGCACACGCAGCCGCGCAGATTCTGAATCATTACGGATCACCTCCAGTCGCCAGTACTCCCTCGGCTGGAACGCAGGATGAATCTCTAATACTCGAATAATATCATCGATACCTGAACCGCTCAGGCCCAACCACCGACAGAGACGCTCACTCATAACCCAACAGCTACCCGCCATCTGGAATTCAGCCACAGCTAACGCAGCGGGCTCACCATAGTGCTCCGCCACTGAGCGCATCATGGCCGTAATCAACAGATGCACCTGAACGGCAAGCTCGCGGCAAATGACAGATAAAGCAGTCTGGGAGAATTGCTCCAGGTGTAGCTGCTCATACATGTCGCCACTGTAATCGTCCAACCCTCCGGGCGTGCCACTGGGAAGACTTTCTATGACAATACAGGCCAGCTTTGTTTTACTGATCGCAAGTGCACTTTTCGGTTCCGCCAACGGCATAGCATCCGGGTCAATGTGGACGAGCCATTCGCAGTGGGGTACCCGATCCGATGGAACTCGGGGTGGACGATGAACCGGCGTCATTCGAGCTCGTGGATTGGTTGCAACCGCGGTAGCGTTGAAGGTTGGATCCTCAATATCGTGACACATTGTCTTGACCGCGTCCGGACCGCGCGGTTCGGTCTCGAGCAGCGCGCCACAACTTTCGAGCCAAAACCGGCCCTGCTCTGACGACTGCACCGCAAAGCGCACATCAAAATACTGGTGGGTAAAACCGCATTCGAGCTGCAGCCCCTTGAAGATAGTTTCGACACTCGAGTCACCGTCAAAGCACATCGCTTTCTGCATCCGACGGGTGTACACAGGGCTTGCACCCATCCAATTATCGATCGCGATCGCCTGATAGGCCTCATCGCCATGGTTCATACGCAAGGCCGCGTAACCCGTGCGGCTGTTGAATTGGGCAAATAGCATCATTTCACGGCCGAGCTGTGCCAGTCGCAAACGATCTAATTCGAAAAAATTATTTCCGATCATAGTGATTCCACCCGCGAGGGTTACTGCATCAATTCGCAAACATGAAAAAGTCCGCGCCCCGCAGAAAATATATAGTCATTGTTTTATAGTTGCCACTATTTTATAGTTTCGCTGACGATCAACGCACGGTAATCCTGACCGCAAAATCATGTCCTCTTCTACACAGCCAAGCAAGCGTGAGATCACCCGCGACAAGGTTATCAGAGCTGCCATTGATGCCATTTATAGCGAGGGTTTTCATGCGGCGCATACCAATCGCATCGCCGATGAGGCAGGCGTAAGCTGGGGTGTTCTGCAGTACCATTTTGGCGATAAGGATGGATTGCTGCAGGCAGTCATCGACGATATTTTCGAAGATTTCGAAAGCACGCTGGCAGCAACCACGCTTGAGGGCCACGACCTGAATCAGCGGGTACGTCAGTTAACAGAAGTAATCTGGGGCCTTGTCAGCAAGAAGGAGTATCGAGTGAGTCTTGCCATCTTGCGCAATGCAGGAAAAGACGATAACTCGTCAATCAATGGCCAAAAACAACTTAATCGGTGGGCAAAAAAAATATCCGCTTTTTGGCAGCGGCTATTGGAAGACCAAAATATTGCAACAGGCAACAGCGAGGTTGCGCGTCATCTCCTGTTCGCCGCACTGCGCGGCATGGCCGACGAAATCAACCCGCGCAACAATCGAACAAGGAAAGCAATCAGCGAGGAGTGCGATGCGCTTAGCGAGGCGATCACCTTCCTCCTGCAACGTTAATGCGTATTTTTCAACGTGCCTGCCACATAGGCCAACGAGCCTCTTGCGCTCAGGGTGTCAGCGTTAGCCTCTGGGGGCATATTTATACCGAGCACTAGCCGACCAGCCGGGGCCTGTTCCGCCGCGATGCTTTCGGATTAAACCCCCAAAAGGAGTGCAACGCACTGCGCGCGTATGATCTACCGCTGAAACTCTGGCTGCCAGGAAAATCAGGCTTTCAGCTGGGTGTGACGGAGAGGTGCAAGCATTCAAGTCGCCGCACAAAGATGCTGGGTACGTGCTTCACTGGCCCGGCCTCGCTCAAGCTGAATTCTTCGGTCGAAGCCAAAAGCTCCTCTAGGATTACTTTCGCTTCCATGCGCGCCAGCCTGGCCCCAACGCAAAAGTGAATACCATGACCGAAACCAATGTGCTCGCCGCCATCGCTACGCGCGGGGTCAAGCGTGTCAGGTCGGGAAAATACTGACGGATCACGGTTGGCCGCCGCCCACTGCAGAAATACCCGCGCACCTGCTGGCAGGTTCACGCCACCTAAACAGGTCTCGTTCAGTACGACCCGGTAGTGTCCCTTGAAGGGTGACTCAAGCCGAACCACTTCTTCTACATAGGGCTCGATGAGGGATGAATTCATTCGCAGTTCCGCTTGCATCACGGTGTCCTGGGCGAGCAGCCGTATAGCACTGCCGACGAGGCTGGAAGTGGATTCTCCTGCCGCACCGACCAGCACTATCATAATCGCCACGGCCTCCTCTTCACTGATTTGTTCTGCACGGACGCCCTTGGCCAGTTCGTCAATGATAGACCCTGTTGCACTTGCAGGATCACGGGACAGGCCAAGTTCGAAATGTGATTGCAAGTAGGACCGCATCTCACCGGTAGACGCTGCCAGTTCCAGCATCCCCTCCAGTGTCGTGGTACCCGCAAGAATATCGCCTCCGCTAAACGCCCAGCCCAGCAGCAAGTCAACATCGTCAACGGGCAACCCCATTAGTCGCGCCATAACTTTCACGGGAATAGGGTTAGCCAGCACTGTGACAGCGTCACCTCCATCACCGGCCAGCAGTCGCGCGATAGCGGCACGCACCCAGACTTTAACCTCATCTTCCATGGCCGAGACACTGCGGGCATTGAGTGTCGGCAAAACCAGCTTTCTATGTATAGCGTGGAAAGGCTCATCCGCATTAGCGATGGCATCCACTGTGCCGCCAAACTGGGACAGGTCAAACAAGCTGGGAAGACCAGCCGCATCCGTAATTAATATGCCTGTGAGATTGGCGGAGTAATCTTTCTGGTTCCGGAGCACCTCGTGTATCAGTTGCCAACTGGAGACGAGATAAACTTCGGTACCCGGCACCTGGTACACCGGCGCACTCTCCAGAAGCTCACGGTAAAAAGGGTAAGGATCCTCGATAACGCCGGGATCAAAAAGTGCACACATCGCCCGTGGCTGCGCGTTCTGATAGTTAATGGTATTCTCCTATCCTGAGTTTGGTATCAAAAATACTGTTCGTTACCAGAGTAGCAAAGAAAAAATAAATCATCACCGGGGTGACACGTCTGGCATATAAAAGCGCGTTCGCTCGGTAACTTTCCTTCACATAATACTACTTTTTGCAGCTGTTCATCACGGAGCCTACACAGATGGCCACACGCTATGATAAACCCATCCCGTTTGGCTGGTTCGCGCTTGAGTACTCAAGCCAGCTGGCAATCGGCGACGTTCAAGCGCTGAGCTACTTCGGTCGGGAACTGGTACTGTTTCGCACAGAATCTGGAGAAGCGCGCGCACTCGACGCTTTCTGCCCCCATCTCGGCGCCCACCTGGGACATGGTGGCGTAGTCAAGGGTGACCGAATCGCCTGTCCGTTTCATGGCTGGCAATTTGATGGCGACGGCGTCTGCCAGGAGGTGCCCTATGCGAAGAATATGCCACCGAGAGTCAAGGGGCGACAAACTATAAACGCTTACCCTGTTGTAGAACGTAACGCGATGATCTGGGCCTGGTACCACCCCGAAAATGCGGCCCCTGAATTTGAGGTCGAAACCATTCCCGAAATAGGCTCTGCGGACTGGACCGAGCTGGATGTCTACGACTGGACGATCAATACCATCGTGCAGGAGACGGGGGAAAATGGCGCAGATGTTGCTCACTTCATGTTTGTTCATTCGAGCCCGGAGATGCCGGAGGGCAAGGTCACTATGGAAGGCGTCAGGCGCTCGACGTTGCTAATGAACAAGGTACCCCGCATAAACGCCAAGGGCGAAACAGACGAGTCTGGCGAAGACTGGGAGTTTATAGAGGTGAACTCGATCAATGTGGGCCCGGGCCAAACCATCCAGCGGATAACAAGAGCTTTTGAAGTGGTCATGATGGGTACCATTACCCCGATTGACGACCAGCACGTTCACCTCAGGTTTGCTTTTACCATGCCCAATTCGCAATCCGATATGAACAAGGTTCTCGCCGAGGCAACACGCGATAATATCGCAGGCGGGGTTGAACAGGACATTCCGATCTGGAACCACAAACGCTACGTGGATGATCCTATCTTGTGCGACGGAGATGGCCCTATCGCCAAGTATCGCAAATGGTTCAATCAGTTTTACGTAGCCGGGGGATAAGACCTACTGCCCCTGGCGCAACGCCCCGATCTCCTTGAGCAACCGCGGGCGAATCACTGCCGTCCATCGCCCATAGCCCTGGTCGCTCAGGTGCAAACCATCGATAACGTAATTTTCGCCATCAGGCTCTCCATCGTCGCTCAGCAATACCTTCGAGGTATCGATGAAATGCAGATTATTACGCGTATCTGACCACTCTTTGATCAGCCGATTGGCTTCCTGTGCAACGGGCCACACGGACCAGCGCATCGGCGAAGGCGTAATGCCAATGTAGTAAATGGGGAGTTCAGGCATGGCTTTGTCGATGACCCTCACAAATGCCTGATAGCTCTCGAGCAGCGCAGCGGGCGTTTTTTGTGCACGGGGATCGATATCGTTTGTTCCTGCGAAAACTACCACAGCGCGAGGCCGGTACGCAGTGACCAGCCGCGGTGCGTAGTGGACTATGTCATTGAGCTTCGCCCCACCGAAGCCGTGCTGAATGACCCGCATGGGCGACATGTCCGCAGCAATGCTGTCCCAAAAGCGAATACTGGAACTGCCCACGAACACGACACAGGTGTCAGGTGGACACTGGCCCCGGGTGACGGTCTCCAGTTCGACAATGTCCTCCTCCCACACCAACGGATTCTCACTCGCTGACTTTCTGATCTCCTGGTAAAACTGCCACGCTGGCCAGCTCACCCCAATAAGCATCAGGCCAAGCAGCACAAACGAAATTTTCAGAGCCTTTTTCACTGCCATCCCCTATTCGATGCGCCTATTTGGCATAACGCGATGGCCACCGTTCTGATATCACCCCAGACTGTTTAAGGGACGTTCGTTGGTCACAATTCAGGAAACAGTGGCAGATTACCAAAAACCCTCCTTCAAACCAGTATTGCGCGGCCGCTATTATCGTGAGAACGCATCGGGCTGCCAAAAATGGTATTTTTACACACTTCTCAAATGTTACCATTGCGGGGAAGAGCGCTGTTGAATCGCCGCTTGACACTGATGCTTGGCTTTCTGCTGGCCGTGGCCATTCCATTGCAGGGAGCGACCGGAAGCACCAACGATATCTGGCTATCTGTGAATACCAATGAACTCAATCTCGCCATTATGCGGGGCGATAACGAGGTCCTGATTTTCGAGAATATCGCTATCGGCAGTAACGGTCCGGCACTGCGCAGAAGCCGGGGTGACAAGACGACTCCTCTGGGGGAGTTCACCATCACAGAAATCAGGCGCAGCAAGCGTTTCGAGCTGTTCATGGCCTTCAATTACCCCAATTTAGAGCATACCGAAAGAGCCTTTGATGAGGACCGCATCGGCCCGGATATCTACCGCGTACTGCGGCGCGAACTGGACCAGGGCAACCCGCCCTCACAGGCGACCATACTGGGGGGGCAACTGGGCATCCACGGTCTTGGTGAGGGCAGTGTGAAAATTCACCAATCGGTGAACTGGACCGATGGTTGCATCGCCCTGACCAACGAGCAGGTAGCTGAGCTAGCCAGCTGGATTGATGTTGGCACCCGCGTCGTCGTCCGCTAAACGGCAAAAAGTAAGCAAAACAAATCCTTGCGATTAGATGGCAATTCTCTGAAAATGAACGCTGGAGGGGCGCGCTGACTCAATTGTGGCAAAGCTCCCCAAAATGAACTGCACAGCCCGTTGTTTATTCGACGGCGCCGTTCAAAACTGCAAAGACCGAACAAGCCGGTTAACGGCTGATCACTTAGAGGACATGATTATGCGTAACTCGCTCAAAACAACGGCCGCAGCTTTTATGTTGGTTGCCCTGACAGGACTAACCGGCTGTGCCACCACCAGGGATCTCGATACCCTGAAAGCGATGGTAGAAAAAGCACAAGCGACCGCTGACGCCGCCGCTGCCTCTGCCGCTGCTGCTAACAGCTCTGCTGCAGAAGCTCTGGCTTGCTGCAAGGCTAACACCGAAAGAATGGACCGCATGTTCAAGGACTCAATGAACAAGTAGTATCGCGGTAGGCTATTTCACTAAGGGCGGGCATCACTGCAAAGTGATCCCGCCTTTTTTATTACCATGCCCTGCCTTCAGTAATTACTTCGGGCACACCCGTCTGAAGCATAACCTCCCTTTCGATAACTTCATCATCCAGCTCCGCTGAACGCCCTGCCATTACATCATCAAGCACCAGCATCACGCGCTCCACCATCGCCCCTCTGTCATGAGGGTACTCAGGCAACGGAGGATGCACTTCTAGATAAAGCTCTCCACCGTACCAGCCCGCCTTGACTGGCTGATTAACGATGCGCACCTCGGTGCCGGCCGGTACCTGCGGGAAAAGATATTCAATATCCTCTGGCAACATGCGAATACACCCATGAGACACCCGCATACCAACGCCCAGCGGCTTGTTGGTGCTGTGAATAAGATAGCCAGGGATACCCAATTTCAGCGCATATCGACCCATGGGGTTGTCAGGGCCCGGGGGCACATACCTGGGCAGGGGATCACCACGCTCGGCATGCTCCCTGCGAATTGACTCAGGCGGGCGCCAACCCGGATCCTTCACTTTGACGGTGATCGTCGTCTTGCCCAGCGGTGTGGCCCAATCCATACGACCAATGCTGATCGGATAGGTCTGCACCTGCATGGGCTCTCCCTTTTTTTTGGGCGGGTAATAGTACATGCGCATCTCGGGAAGGTTCAGCACCATACCCTGGCGAGGGCCGCGAGGCAGGATGTGGTAGGAAGGCACCGTTACCTCCGTGCCCTCGCCCGGCAGCCAGCGATCCACATCCGGGTTGACGCGCTCCATCTGGTCCTGACCAATGTCCTCCCGCCGGGCAATTTCCAGCAGCGTGTCCTCGTAGGTTGCCGTCACGGTGCGCATCGAACCGATTACGTCGAAATATTCCGAGGGCAAGTCATAGGTTGCCGACAATGCAGGCGCAGCCGAAGTGCACACTGACAGGATAAATAAAATGGTTTTCATGGCGGACCTGATAACAAGCTGTATAGACATCATTCATCAACGATAAAGCAGTAACAGGGGAAAATACAAGTTAAAGCCGCCCACCCCACGCTATCCATGTCTACGGCGAGTCATGAGGTGGGTACGAAATCCAAGGAGGAGCGCGAAGGCAAGTCACAGCCCATGGGAAATGGCGTACAGGCGTCGCCGAGCCCATCGGCATCCACATCGGCCTGCCCAGCGTTCGGCGTCAGCGAGCAGTTATCAATGCCGTCGGGTACGCCGTCATCGTCGACATCGCGCGGCTCGTTGACCGGGTCTGTGAGCATAGCGACAGCAATGCCATTGAGATAAATATACTCTCGGGTCACTTCTCCGCTTTGGTTATGCTCGGCTATTAAATTACCGTCAAGATCATAAACGAAATTCTCTGTCAGGGTGGTCGGGCCCGCCACAAGTGTCTTGCGCACTCGCTGACCAAGCGCGTTATAGCGATAGTCCGCAAAACCGTCGTGCCCGACATACTGCACAAGACGGTCGGTGTCATCATACGAATAGGCAGCCAGGTACAGGCTGTCTGTTGCCAGATTTCCAGTCGCTGTATAGGTCAACTGCCTGTCAGGCTGGGCATCGCGACGAACTACAGCTAACAACTGGTTGCTGTCGCCAGCCGGGATATAGGTATCGTGAATCGAACGGGCACCTTCTTTCCGATGAAGACTCTCTCGATTTCCCACACTATCGTAGCTGAAGTTGAATAAACCATAAGGCCCGTCCGCCACGGCCAGTCGGTCTAACAGGTCGTAGGTGAATACCTGATCATTCTCCCTGTGTTGCGAATTGCCCAACGCGGTTATGTTATCGGCGAAGTCGTAGCTTAATACAAGATTTTGACGGACTTGCGCAGTGTCGCCCGTGCGGACTGCAGTCACCCGGCCATCTTTATCGTAGTCGACCACCCGCCGCAGATCATTGCCATGCGTGAATGATTTGACCGGACCGAAGGCCTGGTAACGCACGTCGCTGACAACCTTAAAACTTTCGCTTGCGGCATTCTGTCTGGTGAAAACCGAGTTTATTCTGCCCTGTTCATCCCGGGCAAAGTCCACGATACGGCCGCTAGGATAGATAAGCCGTGTCAACCTGCCGGCGTTGTCGTAGAAGAATTCCGTGTCGAATTGTAACTGTTCGGACGTGCGTCGCCGCAAGGTGATTTCACCGCGAATACTGTAGTCGAAGATCGTATGACCACTGTCATCAATCCGCATACTTGCGAGACCGTTACAGACACTGCAAACAGGCCTGCCAAACAATACCCAGTTGTCATAAATCATCGTCACACTTTTGCCACTCATGGCGTAGTGGATCGATAGTAGACGGTTGAGCGCATCATATGTGTAAGCCGCGACTCGGCCACGTGCGTCAGTCCTCTCAATCATATTCCCTGCACTGTCATATCGATATCGACTAGTCCCCGTATCCGGACTGGTTAGCTGTTTTAGATTGCCAAGACCGTCATAGAGCAAGCGTGTAGTCAGCCCACGCTGGTCGCTAACCTCCTGCAACTCGCCAGATCCCGCATAGGCAAGATCCACCGTGCCCGCAGCGCCATCCATTATTGCTTTCACTCTTCCTAAAGCGTCGTAGCTGCGGGTAGAAAAGCGGCCGACGGCACTCAGTACAGACTCTAATTGCCCATCGCCGTTATAGTTGTACTGCATGGACTGTCCGCTCTCACCCTCGAAACGATGCAGCCGATTCAGTGCGTCAAGAACGAACGTTTGTCGTTGTTCGAGTTGCCCCGCACTATCCGTGATGACACGTTGCCGAGTATTGCCCGCCTGATCAAGCTCAAGCTCTACTCGCTCTCCCAGCCCATTGGTCACGCGCCACATGCGGTGTGCAGTGTCATATTCGTAGTAAAATGACTCGGTGTCAGGCCCTGTAATGCTGACAAGCTGTCCAACTCTGTCATAGGACAGGTGGGTCATCGCGCCATCGCCCTCCGCATCCAGCGTTATACTGTCCAACCAGCCGCGCGCGGTATAGGTCAGCAAAATGACCTGTCCATTTTGATCCACCACCCTGCGGGGCTGTCCGCGGCCGTTATGCTGCTCGTAACGTGTGGCATATCCAAGGGCATTGGTCACGCTAAGCAGGTAACCCTGCGACGAATAGGCGTAGGCTGTCTGATCCGCAACATCAGTCCGAGGCCCATCGACAACGAGACGCCGTAGCCGGGTGCTGAGCTCGTCGAAATAGGTAGCACTGTAGTGCCACTCCCGCGTCGACTGGGGCGCCGGGTCGGGGCTCACATCAACCATCAGATCGGTTTCAATCTGCCCCGTCAGGCGCCTGTTATCGATGCCGTAGCGGTACTGCGTTTCCTTGATATCAGTGAGCACACCGCCTCGCATCGCCGCCATACGCTCACTGGTTTTTAGTAAAGTGTGTTCATCCCAATTGTAGGTAAAGACCCTCTCAGCGAGTGAACCTGCTGCTTCGGTGCGCGTTTTCAACAAGCCATAACGAGCTTGGTCCGTGTAATAACTGTAACGCGTGACCTGGCCAGCCTTGTCTGTAGCGGACTCCAGCCACCCGTAAAGTGCGTGATAAGTTCTGGCCTGCACATCGGCCAGACACGTTCCGAGCGGCAGACCATCGATCGACGTAATCTGACTGACGCCCAGATGATGATCAATGTGATAAACCGTCTGTTTATCCAACGCATTGGTCACCATCACTCGCGGTTCGAGGAGGTCATCGATGTGGGCATAATCGATGGCGTACCGGTTGAGGCTCCCATGGCGTCCAAGGCCAGTGGTGACCGCACGCCCTTGTGCATCGTAGACGACAGATTGGAAACGCTCGCCATTCTCGTCAGTAATTCCTGTCACCAGCCGACTATCAATCGCATCTTCATAGTGGTAGGTCCGGTAGGGGTTGTCTTCACCGAACGGGTTGCCTCCCGCGACACTCGTGTCATCCGGAAAACCGACGTACTGCACGTTATCGTCGGAGTTGTAGGCATAGCGATAGATCTCCCCATCCGGGTCAATCATCTCGATGACGCGCCCATGAGCATCCGTTGTTACAACAAGTTCATTCTCGTAAGCATCCTGCACCCTGATCACGGACGACCCATACTGCACATCAACAGTATCGCCACCAACATAGGCGATACGCGACAGTCGGCCGCTGTCATCGAACCACTCCGCCTGACCAGAGGAAAGCGTCAACTTCCATGTACTGTCTTCCTGTTCGATTCGGGCGCGCACATCCTTATCGGATCTCCAGTCGCCACCCCGGTCACGATAAAACGACACGACATGACCGCTTTCACGGTGTATGCGAATCGTGTGGATAAAGCTGTCACTGCCCGTTTTTATATACTCCGCGAACTGTTGGAAACTGAAACGCCAGCGGCCATCAAAACTGTTCCATACGCGACCGAATCGTAAAGGTTGACCACCCGGGGAGTGATAATCTGTCTCGGAGAAAAATTTGTTACCCGTCGTGAGATTAATCGGGTTACCGACAGCCTTGCCGGAGGCACACGCGGGGGGCTCGTTCTTCGCGGGAATGACCTTTCTACAGCGTCGGCTGACCCAGTCAAAGACCTCTGGCGCAGTGCAGGTCTCGTGGACAATTTTCCATCTGGTGTCGCAGTTCCAGGTGCCGCAGAAGAGTGGGTCGCAAGTCACGTAATACCCTTCCTGCCAGAAGACGCATTTCCACCCCCCATGGTATCCCACTCTTTCGGTGCCTTTACACGCAATCGCATTCGCACTCATCGCGTTGCTACACGCCTGCTCTCTCGTTACGCCGAGCGCGCGATCGGCCTTGTCGGGGATGACCCTGAAATACGCCCCCGCCTGGTGTGCCACTAGGGCAGCTAACCACAGCGAGAGGAGACCTCGTGCCATATTACGCAATGGAATGACGCCAACGGCATCCGATCTACTGGCTTTAGGTTTCATCCGTGAATCCTCAAGATACAGTTCCAGCCTGATAGTTTAGCCTTGCCCTGCAGCCCTACAATGGGCACGGTCAGCCATATACGGCCAACGGCTACTCCTGCGCGCACAAGTAGCGATTTTGCAAAAGGCTGTATACACTTCGACCTTGATTTTTATTACGGGACGCCATCATGAATCTCGCTTGGAACCTTTGCGATGCCAGCATTATGGGCAACGAAGCCTCAATGTATGCCCTGTTCAAAGAACTGCGTGACGAAAATCCCGTTGCGTATGTCGATCATCCGGACTTCGAGCCCTTCTGGGC
>JAAENL010000272.1 GCA_024224435.1 Halieaceae bacterium | reverse complement strand
GGCACTCGTAATGCTCCGCCGCTCGCCGTGGAAGTGGTTGGTGCTCTGGAAGATATAGACGGCCAGTCGCTTCAAGGTGAACGGTTCACCAGCATCACGCCGCTCGAAGCGGGCCCGAGCTTGGTGTTAGCTGAGCGATTTGAAGTTGATGCACCAGGGCTTGTAGGAGAATGTCCTACCGCCACGCAGCAAGTCGTGCAAATTACTTGGGAAGGTGGCGTATCTGGCCCAATGGGTTCTAGACTGGGGGAGCCTCAGCGCCTTGGTATATCCGTGCGACTTCAAGACGGTCAGACCGTTACCCCTATCTCCTTAGCGGATGATGACCCGGATAATCATGTACTGGTCTGTTTGGACACAGCAACCGCAGCTGCTTCCGTTGTCGCTGCAGCAGGACTTTTCCACGACCCAGGTGACGACCCTAATCCTGACACAAGAATCGATGTTGATCCTGGTTAACCGGGGACAGACTCATTTTTCTTCTTGCGGCGATTTCGGTGACACTTGGTATTGAAGCCCTACCCGGTTGCCATGTGTGAGACGGCGAATTTCACCCGGGTAGACCGTCTCCCAGTCACTGTGATACAAATACCAGAATTCAACAGTCCGCTAGATAGCGGGGAGTGAATAACGCGCGCCTCTTGGAACGGGCACCTTGTGCTTGTCGGGCAGATCGCAGATTCTGTCCATCCGGGTCGTACTGCCGTCCGCGTACTCCCACACCAGTTGGTCTCCATCCCTATATCGTTTTACCGCCAGGGGGCCCCAGCCGAAAGCATAAAAATTGAGCACACCCGCCTCCCAGATCATCGAGGCGGAGGAGCGCGTACAGTACTCCCTGTCACCGATGAGGAACAACACCGACCCCTCGGTGTCGTCGGTATTGAGACCGGCAGTACTGTTAGGACCATAGTCGTGAATAATGCCGGACGAAGTCACCACGGTGCGACTGCCGCACTGTTCCACCCGCTCCACATGGCCCACATGATCGCCCTCTACGCCAATCCACAGGCCGCGAATATCGTCAGCGCCCTCCGGCAGAGGCTCGGTACACTGGGCCAGTATTGGCAGGGGAAAGTGTGAATAACCACAGCCGGGCGTATTGCCCTTGGGTATCTCCGCGGCCATTCTGCCACTACCATCAAGCTCTGGCAGATCACAGTAATTGAGCACGCTGCCGTCTCCCGCCAGGGTAGCCGGGTCAATCGTCAGGGGCGGGCGGGGCGAAAAAAACGCCAGCCAGAACAGCAGCAGCGCTGCGCCCAACAACAAGGCAAGCGGCACGATGAGCCATCGAATTCTCACTGAGCTATCCTCCCTTAAACCAGCCCGACTAAGACGCCACTAACCCGTCTGCTATCGGACCAAACCAGGTCTGCTTAAGCGTCCCGAAAATACCGGGCTCCTTGGTCGCCAGCTGACCCGCGAGCTCACGGGCACTATCCATCAGGTCGTCCATGGACGCCTTGCCATCGGCAATACCCGCCGCGATCGCTTCATCGGCAGTGTACCGCTTACCGGTGAGCACGGCGTCCCTGGCGGTATTGGCCGGCAGCTTGGCGCGCAGCATGGCCATCATAGCTGCCGGAATCGGTACCCCAACATCCACTTCCGATACGCAGAACCAGCCGCGATCCTCACGCATCAGGCGATAGTCCAGCGAGAGCGCCATGAAAGCACCCCCGGCGAAGGCATGACCATTCATCGCAGCGACCGTTGGGCACGGTAACACCAGCAGGCGACTGTGAATCCGGCTCATGTTCTCGCCGAATGGTTTCATCTCCTCGGGTGAGAGTTTCATGACTTCCTCAAGGTTCAGGCCATTACAGAAAGATTTGTCGACACCGGTCAGCACAAGCGCGGCGCCCTTTCCGCAATCGGCTTCCACGGTATCGAGCACATCCAGCATCTGTCGTTGCCACTCGGAACAGATACTGTTGGTTCGCATGGTGACCAGGTGCAAGTCACCCTCTTTGGTATGTTCAATCATGCTTGCTCCCTGTCTGTGATTGCGCGGGTTAGTGCAGGCTCAGCCACGGCCAGTGATATCCAGAATGGCCTGCACACACTGCTCAGGTTGTTCATGTTGCAGGAAGTGGCCTGCTTCTGTGATGGTTCTGTGCTCCACACCCCGGCAACCCGGCACGTGGTCCAAGAAGGCCTTGTCACCGCCGGCTGTGACCGGGTCATCATCCGAGAACGCGCACATGAACGGTTTGTCGAACTGCTTCAGGACTTCCCAGGCAGCCCGGTTCTCCTCTACTTCAGGCTCATCGCGGAACAGCGGGATCAGCGAAGGAAAACGCCTGGCGCCTGCCACATAGGTTTCATCCGGAAAAGGAGCATTGAAGGCGGCCTTCTCGGCACCCGTGAACACACTCTGACTAGCCACACTGTCTATAACAGCGTCTCCGGGCCTCAGGATTTCCGGGCTCTCAGCGCAGAACTTACGCCAGTATAGAATCCCCGGCACCCCGGAGGTATCGCGGAAGCGCTCTTCCAGTTCTTCGGCCTTTACAACCGGTAGCGTTTTGTAGACCTCCTTTAATGGAATTGCAAACTCTTCGGGCACCGGACCAGTAACCAGTGCCCCATTGGCAAGAATCACGCCCGCGAATCTGCCAGGGAAAGCCGCGACCAGACGCAGGCCGATCATGCTGCCCCAATCCTGGAAAAACACGGTGATGTCAGTTAGATCAAGCTGGCACAACCAGTCACTCATCCACGCTACGTGCCGAGCGTAGGTATAGTCCTCGGGGCGTGTGGGCTTGTCAGAGCGCCCGAAGCCCACCAGGTCCGGCGCGATGACCCGAAACCCTGCATCCACCAGCAGGGGAATCATGTGACGGTAGAGATAGCTCCAAACAGGCTGGCCGTGCATCAACAGCACCACGTCGCCATCGGAAGGCCCCTCATCCAGGTAATGGATGCGCAGCTTCCCGCCCTCGGTGTCATCCACCTCCAGATAGTGAGGCTGGAACGAATAATCAACCAGGTTTTCGAATCGCTCATCCGGTGTTCGTTTGAATTGCACAGTTAAATCCCTCTCCTTGTCCTCGCTCTTGGCCAGGCACCTGCATTTCCCTACCAACGCCCGAATTGTGATCGCGCGCTGCGTGCTTCAGGATCATATTAGCATAATATATGACATTACATTATGCCATACGAAATGTCACGGTGAGCAATTTTCTGTGCCGACGTGTCGGCCGACTGATCAGCCATGGGCATTTCCTGTTTCTTCCATGTGAGTTGATTGTTATCGGAGGACTGCGTGTTTTGCAGTCGCCGCACAGGACAGCACATCACCGACAGGCGCGCTAGAACATCTCTTGGCTCGAGCCTATTGGAAGATCAGCCATTCGCTCACTCAACACAGTGAAAACCACTTGCCCTTGGGCCGGGATAAAAAGAGGGAATATGCTGCTTGTCAGGTAAGGGTGAGTTGCAACAAGGCCGCCGCAAGCGCCAGAGCCATGGCCACTGTCACGCGCGGAGAGGCATACAAGCCCATCTGGGTCTGGGTGGGAAAAGCGATGGTCTGTTTCAGCGCTGCAAGCTTGTACTTGTGCAGGTCCTGAAATTTCGCGCTCGCCAGCGAGAGCTCAATGATGTCTCTGCGGCTGCGGTAACGAATCAGCCCCGCCCCGTGCCAGCCTGGGTCGGGCGGTGTGTTCCAGGCATCCAGGTAACCACCCACTGCACGGCCCGCGATCACGGGGTGTCCGGCGCGGCGTATCACCCGACCCATAAAGGGCCTGAAATATTCCTGCAGTATCGAATCAGCCTGCGCGTCCTGCCCCGTATCGGGGTGCTTCATCGGCGAGGGATTGTACTGAAGCAGGTTCATCATGATGAATTCCTTACCGTCATCCTCTTCCAGAAACTTTCGCATCACTGCCAAATCCACTT
>JAAENL010000271.1 GCA_024224435.1 Halieaceae bacterium | reverse complement strand
CCCTGTGACGAGTTTACCGCTGATGCCTCTAACAAGGCGTCTCTGCAAAGCGGCGCGCAGATGTACATGAATTATTGTATGGGTTGTCACTCGCTGAAATACCAGCGCTACAACCGGGTCGCGGAAGATCTCGGCATTCCCGAGGACCTTTTCATGGAGAACCTCGTATTTGATCCCGATACCAAGTTTGGTGCATTGATGGAAAACAGCATGCAGACCAGCGATGCGAAGCGGTGGTTTGGCGCGGTTCCGCCCGATCTGACACTGGCGGCGCGTGCTCGCCAGCCGCAGTGGTTGTACACGTATTTGCGCACTTTTTACCGTGACGACAGTCGTCCTTACGGCGTGAACAACAAGGTATTTAAGGACGTAGGCATGCCGCACGTTCTGCTGGAATTGCAGGGCCTGCAGGAATGCGCGCCGGGCCCCGTGCTCGCTGGGAATGGCGGCGTCAAAAGGGACCCTTTGACCGGTGAAGATATCCTCGAGAACCCATGTGGTACCTTCCAGATTGCTGAAGCGGGTACTATGACGCCCGATGAGTTCGATGTGGCGATCTACGATCTGGTAAACTTTCTGGCGTACTCGGCTGAGCCGATGGTGGCAGATCGGCATCGCATCGGCATCTACACTCTGCTGTTCATTGCTTTTTTCACGGTATTCGCCTGGTTGTTGAACCGCGAGTACTGGAAGGACGTGCACTAGCGCGTTTTGAGGCTGGTGCTTCTGGCGCCGCCTGTACGATCTTTAATCACAAATAATTAGAGGAATCCCTGATGGGTGTAGTGACAAAGCGGTCTTCGATGACTTTTTTTTCAGACAGTACCAGTCACTACAGTCACAGGGTGCGCATCGTCCTGGCGGAAAAAGGCGTCACCGTCGATCTGGTGGATTCCGATGCAGCCCACCCCCCGGCTGAACTGGCAGACCTGAACCCCTACAACAGCTTGCCTACCCTGGTGGACCGTGATCTGGTGTTATACGAGTCCAAGGTGATGATGGAGTACCTCGACGAGCGGTTCCCTCACCCGCCACTATTACCTGTTTACCCTGTGGCTCGCGCGGAAAGCCGTCTTTACATCCACCGTATTGAAAAAGATTGGGGCCACCTGGTTGACACGATACAGACCACGCGCAGCGACAATGTGGTGAAAAAGTCGGTGAAAGAGTTACGTGAGAGCATTATGGGTATTGCCCCCATATTTGCCGAGAAGCCGTTTTTCATGAGTGAGGAATTCACTCTCGTGGATTGTTGTATCGCGCCCATACTCTGGCGCCTGCCCGCTCTCGGCGTCGAGATGCGACCGAGCAAACAGACCAAGCCTCTGTTGGCCTATATGGACAACCTGTTCAACAGGGAATCCTTCCAGGAGAGTTTGACCGAACAGGAAAGAGAGATGCGCCTGTAGACTCGCCTGTCGCCCCAGAGCGAAGAGCGCGCCCAGATGAATTCCAGTCGCCCCTACATAATGCGAGCGCTTTACGAGTGGATCGTAGACAATGAAATGACGCCCTATGTGCTCGTTGACGCCGCTATGGACGGTGTAGTGGTGCCACAGCAGTTTGTCAAAGATAACCAGATTGTGCTGAACATCTCCCCCGACGCGGTGGTGGAGTTAAGTATTTCCAATGAATCAGTATCGTTTAACGGACGTTTCGGTGGTGTCGCGACGGACATCTTTGCGCCGGTTGCTGCGGTGGTAGGCATTTACGCGCGGGAAAACGGACAGGGCATGGTGTTCGACCCGGAAGACAATCTCATCCCTCCTGACGATACCACTCCCTCCCCGGATAAACCTGATCGGCCCACTTTGAAGATCGTGAAATAGGCTGGGTTCACTCGACAATTTCGAAGATCTTTACCACCCGCTTGACCCCTGAGTCGGCGGCTTTTTCTGCGACAAAATCTGCTTCTTTGCGGGTGAGCATGCCCATCAAGTAGACCACGCCGTTCTCTGTTACCACCTTGACGCGCCCGCTTTCGATTTCTTCGCTGCCCATGAGTTTGGATTTGACCTTGGTTGTGATCCAGGCGTCTTTCGTACGCGTGGTTGCGCTGGTGGGCGGACCTATTTCCAGCTCATTATAAATGCGCCGCACTCCGGCAACTTTGCGCACCACATTCGTCGCGCCGGACTTCAGCGCCTCTGTCTGCACCTGCCCAACCAGCAGGACATAGCCGTTGTAGCTTACTGCGGCGAAGTGATCGTGGTGGTAAGCCTTGTTCTCCGCATGTATGTTGACCGTCACTTTGGTTTCGATATTGTCGTCTTCGATGATCTGCGCCAGGGTGCGTTCCCCGGGGTTGTCCGCGATGGTATTGGCATTGATACTCGAGAGAATACTCCCGCAGGCGGTGAGGCCAACGACACAAACAATGGCAAGGGTGAAGCGGAGTGTCTTCATGCGTCATTCTCTTCGTAGGCGCCAAACAATTGGTTATCGATTAATTCACACAAGCTGTGGACTGCCATGGCTTGCACCTCAAGACAGCGGGCTCTGTCGGGAGCGTTGACACGGAGAGTGATATCCTGCCGCGAAAGCACAGGAGCCAAGGCTTCGCCCCGATTGTTCGTCAGTGCGACCACGATCATATTTCTTTCCCTGGCTGCCTCCACGGCACGTAGCAGGCCTGGCTCGCCTTCTGCGGTATTGATACACAGCAGCACATCCCCTGGTTGCCCCAACGCTTGCAGCTGGCGCGAGAAAATATCGTCGAAACCGTTAGACCCTGCGACAGCCGTCAGTCCGGCCAGCTCGGCGCCAAGGGTCATGGCGGGCAGGGCCGGCCTGTCAACGTGCAAACTATCCACAAGATAGCAGGTAAACAACTGTGCCAGCGCCGCGTCCACGCCGTTGCCGCAGCAGATGATCTTGCGGTCATCGAGCAGGCTTTTGACCATGCAATCGGCCGCCTCGGCAAGTGGCCCTGCCAGGTCATCCACAGAAAGAGTGATTGTTTCAATGGTGTCCTGAAACCGTTCGGCAATAAATTGATAGTGATCCATGGCTATATGTAGGCGTTTCCCTGCTCTGCTGTAAAGGCGCCGCGAAACCAGTGGACGGGGCGTCTGGCCTCCGATTGTCGCGGTTCAAAGGCGATCACGTCAAATCGACAGCGCCTGTCTTTACCCCGGTTGTGTCGTTGCAAGTAGTGCTGCGCTGTCAGAATAATGCGTTTCTGTTTTCTTCTGTCGACCGAGTTGGCGGCGCCGCCGAAACGCTGATGGCTGCGGGCGCGTACCTCGACAAAAACCAGTACATCCCTGTCAGTTGCGATAATATCGATCTCACCTGTCCTCGCGCTGTAGTTGCGTTCAAGGATGGCAAGACCGTGACATTTTAGCAGTCGTTCAGCCTGCTCTTCGAATGGCTTGCCCCGGGAATGCATCCATGCTCCGCGTGTTGTCCGATAGGATGACAGTGTAGCTAGGGGCGCTTCAGTTCGCCGCTATCAAAAACGGCCAATGACATTTCGCGCCTGATGATCAGGTCTGGTCCCATGCGCAAGAGCCCTGTATCGCCACGAAACAGGGCGTCAGCGCCAGCTTGCAGTCGTTGAAATTCGTTCTGCACCAGAAAGGCGTCAGCGCCAAGCGCGTGCAGCCGGGTGTAGTTTTCGCCGACTCCGCCGTCTGCAATGGTGGCGCGCAAGTCAGGGCTGGACCCCAGCAACCAGGGCATCTCAACCAGATAGAGACCGTTCAGGTCACGGTTGCGTTCGTCGGGGGTGCCGCTGTAGACATTGGATAATGCAAACACCGGCAGGTCGCCGGCATAGTGGAATGCCAGCAAGGGCTTGATGGAGCGGGCTTCTGAATCGTTTTGGCTGAAGAGGAAAACCACATCGGCGTCTTGCCTCCGGCGCGGGGTAAACTCTGTGCCAGAGCCGAATATCGAGCGAATCTCCGCTGCGCGCTGCTCGCTGGCATCCAGCGACAGGGCTGTTTTGACGCTACTGGAGTAGTCGTCATAACCATTGTAAGTGGCGTGGCCGCGAATGTTGCCCCCTAATGCCGTCCAGTTCTCGCGCAATGCGTTACTCATCTTGTCGCCCCAGTCACCTGCGGGCGTTATGAGCAGCGCGTTACGAGCGCCTTTGCCGTAGGCAATGCTGGCAGCGCTGACAACCTCGTCCTCTGGTGAGAGTGATAATTGCACCAGGGCGCTGCCCGCCGCAGGCAGCACCTGGTCGATCCGGTTGAGTGCCAGCACAGGCACCGGGCGCTCCAGTCGCGTACCCAGGTCGGCCAGCGATTCCTTGCTTAATGGCCCCACTACCATGGTGGTGCCCTGACTGACGGCTGCATCGTAGGCTGCGCTCGCCGAGCCGTAAGCGGCGGTATCAAACACCTCAAGTGTGGCACTGCCGCGATCGGCTGCACCATTTGCGTAGTAGCCAGCCATAAAACCGTTGAGCACCGCGTTTCCGGCAGGTGCCAGTGGGCCGCTAACGGGCAACAGAAGTGCCACTTTGTCCCGTCGGCTGGATGGTTGAAACTGGTAGTTCATGCCTCCGGGCAGGGTGTTGACGGCGGGGTGGCCGGGGTGACTATTGCGCCACTGCGTCAATGCAGCGCTGTGGTCGTAGGTGTCGTCGCGCGTTATGAGAGCCAGCTCCAACCAGCCTTGGAAACGCGGATCGACGACCACTGCGCGCGCATTCAGCAGGGTGTCCTCGTCAGTTCGAGCCAGGTTCAGCCAAACGTTACGCTGCCAGGCAGCGACAGTGTCCGAGGGCGCGAAGCGCATGATCTGGTCGGCCAGCTGCGCGCTGGCAAGGCTGTCGCCCTGCATTTCCAGTATGTAGTGTTGGAAACTGAGTGCGCGGTACTGCAGTGCGGGGTGGATGTCCATGAACAACAGGTTATCGAGCAGCGCAATTGCCTGCGCCTGGTCTCCATGGGTATAGGCGATTCGAGCCTCCAGGTAGGTCAGGTAGGCCCTGTCGTTGGCTGACATGGTGCGGCGCGGCAGGGCTTGTAGCGTGACGTCAGCCTGTTGCCAGTCATGATTTGCCAGGGCTGCCTCCGCCTGGTTGAAACTATCGGTATACCGGCTTTTGGGCAGGGTAGATGAGGTGTCCGGTTCGGGTTCAGGCAGCTGTTCAACCGGGGTTGTCGGCACCGACGTCTCTTTTTCGGGCGCGCCCGCGCAGCCCCAGAGAAGCAGGCTGGTCCACAGTATGAGTATGGCCGTGGCCACGCTATTCTATCTGGAGTCTGAGTCTCTCATGTTATGCTTCACCAACGAGTTGATAGGCCCCTTGCTTGGGGTGCGAACAGTATAAGGGGAATTCGTGGAATCCGGGCTTTATGTTGTTGCCACGCCTATCGGAAACTTCGGTGATATGTCACAGCGCGCGGTGGACGTGCTGCGAGAGGTGGACCTGATCGCGGCAGAGGATACCCGTCACAGCAGGCGCCTGCTGCAACACTTTGGCATCGAGACGCCGCTCATGGCCTACCATGATCACAGCGATGAGCGGGCGTTGCGGCGCATTATTGGGTGTTTTGAGGCGGATGAATCCGTGGCGTTGGTGTCCGATGCAGGTACGCCATTGGTTTCCGATCCGGGGTATCGGCTTGTGCGTTGTGTGCAGGACGAGGGGCACAAGGTTTTTCCTATACCGGGTGCTTGCGCGGCTGTTGCTGCCCTCAGCGCGACGGGCCTGCCAACAGACCGGTTTCTTTTCGAGGGGTTTTTGCCCGCCAAGCGGGGTGCCAGGGAGAATCGTTTGCGGGCCCTGCGGACAGAGTCGGCGACGTTGATTTTTTACGAGGCACCGCATCGTATTGTGGACACCCTGGAAGCACTGGTTGGAGTATTCGGACCCGTGCGCGAAGCGGCCCTCGCAAGGGAAGTGACGAAGCTTTACGAGACCATCCGGCGATTGCCATTGTCGGCGCTGGCACAGTTTGTGCGGGAGGATAATAATCAGCAAAAGGGTGAAATTGTGCTGTTGGTCGCCGGTGCGTCCGCACGCGAGAGTCAGTTGGATACCGATGTGGCCTCCCTCCTTGTTCGACTTGCACAGGAGCTGCCCGCCAAACGGGCGGCAGCCGTGGTGGCGGAACATACCGGGCTGCGCAAGAAACAACTTTATGACTACCTGTTATCACTCAAGTAATGCCTGTGCGCTTGAGTTTACCAGGTGGATGTCCCGTGGCGGCAGCTTGCTCTTGCCGATGCGAGCGCGTAGTCTTGGCGCCGAGTCGGTCAGGCGATCGCTTTTCATTCGCTTTGGTGAATGGAGGGAGGAAAGTCCGGGCTCCATAGGGCAGAGTGCCAGGTAACACCTGGGGGGCGCGAGCCTACGGAAAGTGCAGCAGAAAGGAAACCGCCGCCGCACAAGTGTGGCGGTAAGGGTGAAAAGGTGCGGTAAGAGCGCACCGCGCAGCTGGTAACAGTCTGTGGCGTGGTAAACCCCACTCGGAGCAAGACCAAATAGGAATCCATTGGTGTGGCCCGCACTGGATTCGGGTAGGTTGCTTGAGGTTGTCAGTGAT
>JAAENL010000270.1 GCA_024224435.1 Halieaceae bacterium | reverse complement strand
GGTAGATATTAGGGTCGAGAGCCTGTCTGGCGAGGGTTTCCGCGAGATGTCGCAGGGGCGACCGGCGTTTGCCCAGCAGGTCCCCAAAGGCATCTAGCAAGCGGGCAGCATAGCTGACAAACAATCGGGCAAATCGGTCTAACGGGGCTCTATGGAATTTGGTTCCAGCAGCGCGGAGGATCGCTGCGTGAAGTCGGCGTCCGGCGAGAACGGTGAGAATTGCGGCATAAACCAGGCACAGAACGACAGACTCGTTGGCGTAGCGGAGCTGGTCAGCGCACAGAACGGTCTTCATCTCGCGAAAGAGCAACTCCACTTCTTAATCGCGCACCATACAGAGCGGCGGCCTGGCGAGAACAAATAGATTTGCTGCTCAAGTTTGTCAGATAGAACCGCCATTGACCTTCAAGGTCACGGACGCCAAGTAATCGGCATTGAAAGGTGAGATTTACCCAGCGTTTTTTTCGCCGTACCCGATAGCTAAGCTCAACATCAAAATCAGCGTT
>JAAENL010000269.1 GCA_024224435.1 Halieaceae bacterium | reverse complement strand
GCTTGATGTCTCCAGCATTCAGCCTTTCCAAATTTAGTATAAGTTGGCGCAATTTTCCAGGGTCGTTTCCGGAGGCACCATCAGGCGCTTCGGTTAGGGCCAAAACTCCCTGCTAACAAGGAATTAACAGGGAAATTTCTTGGAATCTAAGCTATTTGGCCAAGTTATTCCTTAAATATAGGTGTAATTTCAACGTATTGCGGGTTATTTCCCTGCGCATATTAACAGGGAACTTTTTCGCAGTTAACAGGGAACTTTTCTGCAGAAACAGGATGGTGACATCACGGTCAAATTTGGGCGGCAAGCGCTTTCTGGCACGAGGTAGCCTGCGGGACTTGCGATGCTTGGACAGGTACCACCAGCTACCGCGCGCGCGGCATACCCGTCTGATTGCCTGGCTGGCCCATCCGCCAGAGTGCGATTCCTTTGGGTGGATTTCCACGTTATAACTGCAAAATTGGCTTCATTGAGGGGCCGAATGTAAAACGATGAATTATCAATTTTTTCAAAAAAATGGGCGGATCGGTGGGTAACTTAAAGGGCTGGCCATGGGTTTACAAATATGTATAATAGTACCGGTATACCGATTTAAGGAAATGGCAGCAACAATGAATGACAAACTGTCAGTGGGAACCACACAGTCTCGAACGATTACCGTTGATGCGACCCGAACGATTGATTTCATGGGCGAGGATTGCCGGGTTTATGCAACTCCGTCTTTGGTGCGTGACATTGAGCATACCTGCCGCGATCTGATCGTGGAGAACGTGCCAGAGGGGCAGGATTCGGTAGGGATAATCGTGTCTATTGCCCATACGGCGCCGACGCTACTTGGCATGGCGGTGACGGTGAGTGTCACGGTGACCGAGCTTGAAGGCCGTAAGATTACGTTCGAATTTACAGCGAAAGACGCGCTCGACGAAATCTGCAAAGGGCGCCACGAGCGATTTATTGTCGATGTGGACAAGACACAGGACAGACTTCGCCAGAAGGCTGCCAAGTGGCAGGGTGGGTGAAAGACACATGCGATGAGCTCTCAGACCCTGAAATCCAGCACTAGCGTTTCCTCATATTGCTACCAATGTGTTGCCGGACCCGACTTGATGAAGGTCGATGTCATGGATGGCGTGCCCGTACAGATCCGGCCCAACGCCACGGCGGCGGCGGTTCATCCGGCACATGGCAAGGTCTGCGTCAAAGCCTTTGGCCTGATCCAGAAGACCAACAATCCCAATCGCATTAAAACTCCGATGATCCGGACCAACCCAAACAAGGGTAGGGACGAAGACCCGCAGTTTCGTGGGGCGACCTGGGATGAGGCGCTGGAGCTGATCTGTGGAAAGTTGAACCAGGCCAAAGCCAAGGGGTTGATGGACGAAAGCGGGTTTCCCCGCGTCGCGGCCAGCTTTGGTGGTGGTGGGACCTCGACGGTCTATATGGGGACGTTTCCGGCATTCCTGAAAGCCTGGGGTGCCATCGACATGAGCTTTGGCAGCGGACAGGGAGTAAAATGTTATCACTCCGAGCACCTTTATGGGGAGTTCTGGCATCGAGCCTTTACGGTCTCGCCCGATACGCCGCTGGTCGAGATGATCATATCGTTTGGCGCAAATGTTGAAGCGTCGGGGGGTGTTTGTGGCGTGCGCCGTCACGCTGATGCACGCGACCGGGGGGCCAAGCGCGTTCAGGTCGAACCGCATCTGTCAATCACCGGGGCGTGTTCGGCGGAATGGTTGCCGATCCGGCCTAAGACTGACCCGGCCTTCATGTTCGCGCTGTTGCATGTTTTGCTACACGAGGCCGAGCGGGATCGGCTTGATGTACCTTTTCTTAAGGATCGTAGTTCCTCGCCATATTTGGTGGCTCCTAACGGATTCTATCTGCGCGATCCAGACAGCCAAAAGCCACTGATCTGGGATTTGAAGAGTGGAGCGGCTGTTCCGTTTGACACGAAGGGAACAGATCCGGCGATTGAAGGTGATTATAGCGTTTCGGGACTTGAGGTCGGGCCGGATGATATTGAATGGCGCCATGATGGCATTACCTGCCAGCCTGCATTTGCGCATCTGGTGGAACATGTTCAGCCGTACAGTCCGGCTTGGGCGGCAGAGATTTGCGATGTCCCGGAAGAGATGATCCGTAAAACGGCGCTTGATTATCTGCATCATGCCCATGTTGGCGAAACCATCGAGATCAACGGCAAGGAAATGCCGTTCCGCCCGGTGGCGATTTCGCTGGGTAAAACGGTCTCGAACGGCTGGGGTGGTTTTGAATGCGCCTGGGCGCGAACATTGATGGCGGTGCTGATCGGCGGGCTTGAGGTGCCGGGTGGGACATTGGGCACCACGGTGCGGCTGAACCGACCCGCCGACAATCGTTGGTCGAGTGTTGTTCCGGGGCCGGACGGTTTCATGAACTATCCGATGAACCCGACCAAAAAGGGCCAGTTTCGAGAAACCTCGCCGTCGCGGCATGCGCATCAGACATTGATCCCGCTGGCGGCAAATTCACCATGGTCGCAGGCGCTTGGTCCGACGCATCTGGCTTGGATGGCGCAGAAGGAAGAGTTCGAAAACCTGCCTAAACCAACCCAACCGGATGTCTGGTTTGTCTATCGCACCAATCCGGTTATTTCGTTCTGGGATACCGGTGCGGTTGCCGATGTGATTGCCAATTTCCCGTTCACCGTCTGCTTTGCCTACACCCATGATGAAACCAACCACATGGCCGATGTTCTGCTGCCGGAATGTACCGATCTTGAGGGCTTGCAGCTGATCCGGGTTGGCGGCTCGAAATATGTTGAGCAGTTCTGGGAGCATCAGGGATTTGCATTGCGTGACCCAGCGGCCAAACCAATGGGGGAAGCGCGGGATTTCACCTGGATCGCAACGCAGCTGGCCAAGGGCACCGGGTTACTGGCCGAGTATAATCAGGGGATCAACAAGGGCGCGGCCGGTGTCCGGTTCTTTGGTGAGGGGTATGATTTTTCGCTCGACCCCGAACAAGAGCATTCGGTTGAAACGGTCTGGGACCATGCATGCAAGGCGGCCAGTGCCGAATTGACCAAAGGGGTAGAAAGTCAGGGTCTGGATTACTTCCGCGAGCATGGGTTTCGCACCATCCCATTTCCAAAAGAGCGTTGGTATCTCTATCCAGCGATGGTCGAAAAGGGTTTGCGGTTTGAGCTTCCTTATCAAGAGCGCCTGTTGCGTATCGGGCAGGAACTGGGGGAACGGTTACATGAAATCGGTATTACCTGGTGGGATCGTCAGCTGAAAGAATATGAGGCGATGCCGCATTATCAGGACCTACCACAGATGTGGAAGGATGCGCAGGAACGTCAGTATGATGTCAAAATCGGGGATTACCCATTCTGGCTGCTGACGGCGCGGTCGATGCAGTACTCCTGGGGCGGCAACGCCGGTATCCAGATGATCCATGAGGTAGCCGCCAATGTGGCGGGGCACGGCGGCGTGGTGATGAACCCGCAAGCCGCCGCGAAGCTTGGGCTGAGCGAAGGAGATGAGGTCGATGTTTACTCTCCCACGGGGTCGACCCGGGGCGCGGTGATCCTGCGCCATGGCATCCGGCCCGATACGTTATTGATGATCGGCCAGTTCGATCACTGGAAAACACCCTTTGCCAAGGACCTTAAAACACCCAGCATGAACAGTTTGACGCCAATGTCGCTGGAGCTGACCGATGCCACCGGATCAGGGGCTGATCTGGTGCGAGTGGCGGTCAGAAAGATCGGAGACGCGGCATGACCACCTATGGTATCGTCGCCGACCTTAACCGCTGTATCGGGTGCCAGACCTGCACCTCGGCTTGCAAACACGCCAATGCGACGGCGCCAGGTATTCAGTGGCGTAAGGTATTGGATTTCGAAACCGGAGAGTTCCCAATAGTGAACCGGGCGTTCGTGCCGGTGGGCTGTATGCATTGTGAGGAGCCCTCGTGTCGCGATGTCTGCCCAACGAGGGCGACGCGCAAACGCGACGACGGAATCGTCACCATTGACTACGACGTGTGTATCGGGTGTGCGTATTGCGCTGTGTCTTGCCCTTATCAGGCGCGGTCGCGGGTGGACAAACCTTCAGCCGCCTATGGCGGCAAGGCGATGCGGCACGAAGCGTTGCGCGAAGAACCCGCAAGGCTTGGTGTGGCGCAGAAGTGCACGCTTTGTGTTGACCGGATTGATGAGGGCAGGGCCAACGGCCTGGTGCCGGGCGTCGATGCGGTGGCGACACCGGCTTGCGTGGCCTCTTGCATCTCGGGGGCGCTGCAGATGGGCGATCTGGACGATCCCGACAGCAATGTTTCGCAACTGTTGCGCACCAAACGGCATTTCCGCATGCATGAAGAGCTAGGAAATGGGCCCAACACTTACTATCTCTATGACAGTGAAACCAGCGATGTCGCTGAACCAGAGGAAGTGCCTTATGTGGCCGAACCGGTCGGCCTGGCCGCGGTATCGCCAAAACTGCAGACCAACTGGGATTGGCGCGCAGCGGCGAATTTTACCTTCGGCGGAACCGGCACCGGACTGATGGTGGCTGCTGCGGCGACTACGATGCCGGGACCGACGTTGTGGCTGGGCATGTTCTTGGCCTTGGCATTTGTCGGTACCGGGCTGACCTGCATCTGGTTTGAAATTGGGCGACCCTGGCGCTTTCTCAATGTATTTCTCAACCCGCGGACCAGCTGGATGTCGCGCGAGGCGATGGCCGCTGTGCCATTCTTTGGCTTTGGCGGGTTGGGATGGCTTTTGGGCTCTAACCTGTTGCTGATCTTGTCGGCGCTGAGCGGGCTTGCCTTTCTATACTCTCAAGCGCGGATACTGCGTGCCGCCAAAGGCATTCCGGCTTGGCGCCATCCGGCAATCGTACCATTGGTCATTTCAACCGGTCTGACAGAGGGCGCTGGCGCTCTGGCGATTCTGAGCCTTGTGATCGGCGCAGAGATCATTCGGTTCGGTGCTCTGGCACTTGCGGCTCTGCTTTTGCTGCGCCTCTGGTTCTGGACACGCTACCGCAGTGGGCTGGCGCATGATGGCGCGCCGACGGGTGTTTTTGCGGCCTTCAATGCAGGACATATCGGTCTTGCTGCGATGCCACAAACAATTCTGATCACCATTGCCGTCATCGCAGTTGTGATCCCGGCAGGACAGGGTGAGGCGCTGGCGCTGGCCGGTCTGGGTGCAATGCTGACGGGCTGGGACTTCAAACATACGCTGATCACTCGGGCGGCATTCAATCAGGGTTACGCAATCAACAAAATGCCAGCACGGGGTGCGGGTCAAAGCCGGGCCGGTATCAAACCCGGTTGGCACAAAGCCTGACGGGGCATTCCTGTTACGCAACTTACTCGAATTTCAGGGAGGAATTCCGGGATGCGGATCGAAGCCGTGAAAGACACTGATTTTATGTATGATCGGGCAGTTGAGACGATGTCGCGTCGTCAGATTGCTGATGTCCAGGCCGAAAGGCTGCGCTGGTCGCTCAACAATGCTTATGAGAATGTCCCATATTACCGGGCGGCGTTTGACAAGGCCGGGGTGTCGCCATCCGACCTCAAGACAGCTGCCGACATTAGGCATTTTCCGTTTACACTGAAGACTGATTTGCGGGACAACTATCCGTTCAATATGTTTTCCGTGCCACTGGAGCAGATGGCACGGGTGCATGCGTCTTCCGGCACCACCGGCAAGCCGACAGTGGTGGGGTACACGATGGGTGACCTCAAACGCTGGTCCGAGTTGATGGCGCGCTCGATGGCCGGGGCCGGGATTCGACCTGGTGACCTGTTGCACAACGCTTATGGCTATGGGCTGTTTACTGGCGGGCTAGGTGCGCACTATGGCGCCGAGCAACTTGGCTGTGTTGTTGTACCTGTGTCAGGTGGCGGCACCGAACGTCAGGTGACATTGCTGAAGGATTTTGGACCAACCGTTCTATGTTCGACGCCGTCTTATGCGCTTAACATTGCCGAAGTGGCCGAGGGAATGGGTGTGAACATCGCCGAACTTCCAGTGCGGCGCGGACTGTTCGGCGCTGAGCCCTGGTCGAACGAGTTGCGCAGTGAGCTCGACATCCGGCTGGGGATCAAATCAGTGGATGTTTACGGCCTCTCCGAGATAATGGGGCCGGGCGTGGCCTGTGAATGCGACACCGCGCGCAACGGATTGCATGGCTGGGAGGACCATTTCCTATTCGAAATCATCGATCCGGAAACGCTGGAGCCTTTGCCAATGGGCGAAACCGGCGAGTTGGTCATCACCACGTTGACCAAAGAGGCGATGCCGATGGTACGCTATCGCACCCGTGATATCACACGGTTGATGGATGATCCTTGTGCCTGTGGACGGACCCATGTGCGCATTCTAAGGTTGGACGGGCGCTACGACGACATGATGATCATTCGTGGCGTCAATGTTTACCCGTCTCAAGTCGAATCCGTGCTGGTTGGGTTGGACGGGCTGGCGCCGCATTACCAGATTAGGTTGTTCAAGGACGGACCATTGGATGCAATGACAGTGGATGTTGAGATGTTGCCAGACAGGGCACAAGGCTTCGATGCGCGCTCTGCCAAGGCGGCAGATGTGCGCCATCACATCAAATCGATTATTGGTGTAAGCTGCACTGTGACTGTTAAGAGCCCGGGCGAGATTCCACGCTCGGAGGGCAAAGCGGTGCGGGTGGTTGACGAACGGTGAGGTGCTGAGGTCGTTGTGGATCTGACAGTACACACCGGCGCCGGCTTTGCGGACAAGGCAGAAGTCTATGGCGCTTGCTCCAGCCACTGAGTCGCTTTTTCGCGGACATCTTGGGGAATTTCTGCCGCCCTGCGCGTCTCGAGGCTCAACATCACTTATTTGAATACCGTCTCGAATGCCACCGCGTCACCCTTGGCCGGTATCAGGCGATGTCTGAAAGTCATCGATTGAGTGCCAATTTCAATGATTGAGGTCTCCAACCTTATCGCATCACCCGCCGACATTTCGGCGCGAAAGTCGCTTTGGGCATTGACCACTGCGAATGAGAGCCGCCGGCCACTGCGCATATCATTTGCAGTCAGACCTATTTCTGACTGGATCGCGAATACCCCATCTAAACAGGCGGCGAAGAACCAAGAAACGTTCATGTGGCCAAGAAAATCGCAATCGGATGGATCGACCACTGAACGAAATGATACGATAGCAGGCATTATTATTCTCTTAGTTCTAGTCTGGAGCATACTTCCATGACCGCACCCAATCAAAGCCGGATCTGGGCTCAGAACAGATATTGACCAATACCTGTTGAGTTTATCGTGCCAACAAAGACCCCCCCCTAATTTCGAGCGGCCATTGCGGCGACCCATTGGGCCGTCTTTAGATTTCGAAAAATTGCTCCAGTGCGGACACATCACCCACTTCGTCGGACACCGACGCAGAGTAAGGTTTGCGAGGGCCACGATAGAGGATGCCGGTGTTCATACCGTCATCAGTCATGATCCGTCGCGCAGCGCGGGCCGGATCGTCGGTTTCCGCCACGCTTGCTTCATGAACCTGGTTTTTCCACTCCTTCTCATCTGGGCGGAAGGTGACGCAGGGGCTGAGGATTTCGACGAAGGAGAATCCGGGGTGATTTACAGCTTCCACAATTGTTTGTGTGCAGGCCTTGATGTTGCCGGAAAACTCGCGGGCAACAAAATTGGCTCCCGATGCCAATGCAATCACCAGTGGGTGGAAAGCGCGCAGCCCGGTGCCTCCGGGGGACAGGGCGCTGTCCCAGTCAGATTCGGTGGTCGGCGAAGGCTGGCCTTTGGTCATGCCGTAAACCCGATTGTCCATGACGATATAGGTCATGTCGACATTGCGCCGACGTGCATGCAGGAAATGGTTGCCGCCGATGGAAAATCCATCGCCATCGCCGCTCATCGCCATGACGGTCAAATCAGGGCGGGCGACCTTGAGCCCTGCAGCCACCGCAAGCGAGCGGCCATGCACGCCGTGAAAGCCGTAGCAATTGGTATAGGCCGGGATCCGCGAGGAGCAGCCGATACCCGAGACCACCGCGATATCTTCGGGTGGGCGGCGAAGTTTCGCCAGCGCCTTGGTAATTGACATCAAAACGTGGAAGTCGCCACAGCCCGGGCACCAGATTGGGGTGATGTCGGATTTGAAGTTGCTTGCTTTAAGATTGGGAACGTTCATTGGTCATTCCACTCCCGGATTTTGGTGACGATTTCATCAGGCCCAATCTCGTATGGGCCTTCGCGGTTAAGCTGTCTGACCTCGAAGGGCAGATCGATATACGAGCGAACGTGACGGTAGAACTGCGCTGAATAGCTCTGCTCGACGACAAGCAATCGTTTGGTACCCGCCAGCGCCGCCTTTAGCGGTTCCTCGGGGAAGGGTGATATCTGGCGAAGCGAGACCAGCCGAACCGGGATGTCCTCGTCCTGGAGTGCGTCGATCGCCTCGCGGGCGGCCCCGGTAAGCGAGCCCCAGGTCAGGATGACGGTGGCGCGGGCACTGTCGCCTTCGGTGATGCCCCAGTGGTTGCCAAAATTAAAGCGCGCAATCTTGTCATGGCGCTTGTCCAACTGTTCCTTCTGATCGCTTCTGGCGCTTGAGGGTGAGCCGCGTTCTGTATGGGTTAGCCCGTCGGCAGTGTATTGCCCGCCTGCCTGACCCGGGGTCGACATGGGCGATACGCCGTCAGCCGTGATCGCATAGCGTTGATAGGCTTCGCCATCTGCATCAAAGGGTTTGCGGCGGGTCATGAAGGTGATATCTGCCGGACGATCAATCAGCACCCGTGCCTGGCCAATGGATTGGTCCGACAGAACGATCACTGGTGTTTGCAAGGTTTCGGCCATGTGGACCGCCCATTGCCCGGTGAACAGGCAATCCGAGACACTGAGCGGGGCGACCACAACGTGTGGCGCATCACCGTGAAAGCCGTAGACTGCGATGTTGAGATCGGATTGCTCGGATTTGGTTGCAACGCCGGTCGAGGGGCCGACCCGCATCACGTCAACGACAACGATAGGCGTTTCCGAGGCGGCGGCGAGGCCGAGGCTCTCCATCATCAGGGACAGGCCGGGTCCGGAGGTCGCCGTGATCGAAGGACGTCCGCCGAACGAGGCCCCGATAATCATGTTGATCGAGGCCAGTTCGTCTTCGGCCTGTACCAGCGCGCCGCCGACCGATGCCAATGCTGGCGACAGGTATTCAAGAACTTCGGTGGCTGGTGTGATCGGATAAGCGGCGGCAAACCGGACCCCGCCGCGCAGGGCGCCCAAGCCCACAGCCTCGTTGCCGGTAATCAGCCAACGCTTGTTGCTGCCTTCTTCCGGAGCCGCCAGCCGACAGGTGTGATCGAAACCAGCGGCGGTTTGAGCACCGATCTCAAGGCAGCCGTGGCTTGCTTCGACAGCCTTTTCGCCTTTGCTTGCAAGCTTGCCCGAAACAACATTTCGAATTTCCTCTAGCGGCATTCCGATGAGTTCGGCCACGAGCCCCGCCGAAATCATGTTCTCGCGTCCGCCGGGTACAGATTTAGCCAATTCGCCGATCGGGCATTCGATGATTGTGCAATCGGTCTCTCGTATCGCGCGCGGAGGATCGCCTGCGGCTGGACCACAAATCACCAGCCCACCTTCGGCTACCGGCATTGCGCCGATAAACCGGTCGGCATTTTTCCAGTCAATGGCGACCAGAATGTCAAACTCTTTAGACATGCAGGCGGCGGGTTTGGTGCTTAACCTGACCAGCGCTGCGGCTTCGCCACCGCGAATTTGGGGGCCGACCGACCGCGTGAGAAGACCATAGTAACCCGCCTTGCCTGCTGCTTCGATCAGCATTGACCCGGCGGTGATCGCGCCCGCGCCGCCAGTTCCGACAATGGCGAAGGATATGCTGTTTGCGGGTTCTAAGCTGGCTGTCATGTCGCGTTCCATCGATTGTTGGGCTTAATCCAGTGTTTGCCATTGAGGCGGGGGTTTTCCGTGTTGACCTTAAATCAGTATTGCGGTACCACTTTACGGTAATAAAGATTGCCAGCCCTGTCAACACGACTAAATCGAAGGACAGGGAGACGAGGCCAAACGCCAAAACGGAGGACGACCGACATGCCGAGACGCTGGATGATGGTTTCAGGTGATGCGCCTTTGAAGAAAGTAGAATTTGATCTGGATGCTCCTGGCCCCGGCGAGGTGATCGTTGATGTTGCGGGCTGCGGCGTCTGTCATACGGATCTGGGCTACTACTTTGACGGTGTGCGCACCAATCAGGAGCTGCCGCTGGCGTTGGGCCATGAAATCAGCGGCGTCGTATCGGCAGCCGGGCCGGGCGTTGAAGAGTGGCTTGGTCAGACCGTTATCATCCCTGCAGTCATGCCATGCGGTGAATGTGATGCCTGTCAGCGCGGCAAGGGCACGATTTGTCGGGCGCAGAAAATGCCCGGCAACGACATTCAGGGCGGCTTTGCCAGTCACATAGCGGTTCCAGCCCGAGGCTTGTGCCCGGTTGATACAGACAAACTGGCTGCTGTGGGGCTTTCGCTCGCGGATGTTTCGGTCGTCGCTGATGCTTTGACGACCCCGTATCAAGCGGCCGTACAGGCGGGCGTGAGTGAAGGCGATCTGGTCATCGTCAACGGCGTTGGCGGCGTGGGTGGCTATGCCGTGCAGGTGGCCGCCGCTATGGGGGCCACCGTTGTGGCCATTGATGTGGTGCCTGAAAAGCTTGACGCGATTGGTAAATCCGGTGCGGCCCTTACTCTTAACGCCCGGGATTTCGATCCGCGCAGCCTGAAAGGTGAGATCATCGGTTTCGCCAAGGCGAATGGGCTGCGGACATCAGAGTGGATTATCATGGAGTGTTCGGGCACCGCAGCCGGGCAAAAGGCTGCGTTTGGACTGCTCAACCACGGCGCCACCATGTGCGTTGTTGGCTTTACCATGGACAAACTGGATGTCCGCCTTTCGAACCTGATGGCTTTTCACGCTCGCTTGCTGGGCAACTGGGGCTGCCCGCCCGAGCTTTATCCCAGCGCGTTGGAACTGGTGACAAGTGGCAAGGTCAAGCTTGACCCGTTTGTCGAACAACGCCCGTTGGACGACATCAATGAGATTTTCAAGGCCGTGCATTACGGCAAACTGGTCCTTCGCCAAATTCTGGTGCCCTGAGACTGACAAAGGAGATAGGCCTGTGAACTTTCAAAAATTCGATTTTGTATCGCATGATCTGGTGCCCGAAGGCACGCGCGAAGCCATTACCGATCAGGTGATCTTTCAAAAACGCCCGGCGACATTGCCTGACGGGAGCGTCGCTGATGGCCTGTTTAACGCGTGGATTATCCTTAACAATCCAACGCAGTACAACTCATACAACACTGCCATGGTGAAATCGGTGATCCTCGCGTTCCGCGCGGCCTCGAATATGCGCGATGTCAACGCAGTGGTGTTTACGGCGGCAGGTGACAAGGCATTCTGCACTGGTGGCAACACCAAGGAATATGCCGAGTACTATGCCGGGCGCCCGCATGAGTACCGCCAGTACATGCGCCTGTTCAACGATATGGTTTCGGCGATTTTGGGCTGTGACAAACCGGTCATTTGCCGGGTCAACGGTATGCGCATTGGCGGTGGCCAGGAAATTGGCATGGCCTGTGATTTCTCGATCGCTCAGGATATGGCGCGGTTCGGCCAGGCCGGTCCCAAGCATGGTTCGGCGGCCATCGGTGGATCGACCGACTTTCTTCCGGTGATGATCGGCTGTGAGCAGGCAATGAATTCGGGCGTTCTATGCGAGAGCTTTACCGCTCAGAAGGCGCTGCGGCTGGGAATCCTCACGGATATCGTTCCGGGGTTGAAGGTGGATGGCGAATATGTCGCCAACCCGCTGGTTGAAACCGAAATGAAGACCGATTTCATGGGCCGCATTTTACATGGCGAGATGAAAGAGGGCGAGGCGTTGGCGGCCGGTAAGGCGGTGATGAAGACCGGTGAAATGGACCTGAGTGCTCTGGATGCCAAGGTAGAGGAACTCTGCGCCAAGCTGTTGCTGACCTTCCCCGACTGTACCACCAAATCGGTAGAAGAGCTGCGCAAGCCCAAGCTGAACGCGTGGAACACCAACAAGGAAAACGCACGGGCCTGGCTGGGTGGCAATATGATGACTGAGGCCAACATGGGCTTCCGTGCCTTCAACGAAGGTGACCGTGAGGTTGGTCGGGAAGTTGATTTTGCGCTGCTGCGCAAGGAGTTGGCCGAGGGCGCAAAATGGACTCCGGATTACATCGACAGCATGATGCCGGGCGTGCGCAAATGACCGACGTGCTTGGCATAACACCCGCACTTGATGGCGCGGTTTTGCGGTTAAGGCTGAATCGACCCAAGGCGAACATTGTTGATGCCGAGATGATTGCGGCACTGGATGCCGCGTTGGGCAAGGCGGATGACAATACCGATCTGGTTGCCGTTCTGATCGAGGCCGAGGGTCCACATTTCAGTTTCGGAGCCTCGGTTGAAGAGCATTTGCCGGACAGTTGTGCCGAGATGCTGGCGGCGCTGCACGCGCTGGTGCGCCGGATTCTGGAGTTTCCGGTGCCGGTACTGGTTGCGGTTCGTGGTCAGTGCCTTGGCGGCGGGCTGGAAGTGGCGATGGCCGGGCATAGGATTTATTCTGCTCCCGATGCCAATCTGGGCCAGCCCGAAATGATGCTGGGTGTGTTTGCCCCTGCGGCGTCTTGCTTGATGCCGGAACGTATGGGGCAGGCGATGGCAGAAGACCTGCTTTACTCTGGTCGCTCGATCAGCGGTGAAGAGGCGCGGCAGGTCGGGTTGGTTGACATGGTCGATCCTGAACCGGAAGCCGCGGCTTTGGCCTTTGCCGAAACCCACCTCAAACCAAAAAGCGCCAGTTCACTGCGCATGGCCGTGAAATCGGCGCGCGCCGATTTCTGCCGCCGTATGGCGGTGCGTCTGGACGAAGTCGAGGCGCTTTATCTGAACGATCTGATGTCAACCCGTGACGCGGTGGAGGGTCTTGAAGCCTTTCTCGCCAAACGCAAAGCAAAGTGGGAAAACAGATGACAGGCAAATCCGTATCCGAAATCGTCGCGCGTTGCGAAGAGCTTTATGAAGATCTCAACTTCACGGCAGCCCGTGAATGGAAAGACGCCGAACCGGGTCGCAAGGTGATCGGTTATATGCCAGTCTACGTCCCGCGCGAACTGATCCACGCCGCCGGCATGCTGCCAATGGGGATTATGGGTGGGGGTGACAACCTCGAAGTGATCCACGGTGACGCTTACTATCAAAGCTACATTTGCCGCATTCCGCGCTCGACCATCGAGTTGGGCGTTTCCGGACGGGTCGATTTTGTCGATGGCATGCTGTTTCCGTCGATTTGCGATGTGATCCGCAATCTGAGTGGCATGTGGAAGATGCTGTTCCCGGATGTCTACTCGAAGTACTTCGACGTGCCGCAGACCTACAAGGACGAGATTGGCGGCGTGTTCTATACCGGTGAGATGCGCGAATTTCTGTATGATCTTGAAAATATCGGCGGGCGCAAGATCAGCGATGATGATATCCGCGCCTCGATCGAAGTTTACAATGAAAACCGTCGAGCGATTGGCGAGCTTTATGCCCTGCGTGCAGCGCAGCCATGGAAGGCGCCAGCGTCCGAGGCCTATCTGATAATGCGAGCCGGGCTGGTAATTCCGGTGGAAGAGCACACAGTTCTGGTGCGTGATTACATTGCCGCCGCAACTGCCGAGGATCGGCCGATCAAGGACAATTCCCGGGTGGTTCTGACGGGCATGTTCTGTGAACAGCCGCCGCTCAACCTGATCAAATCGTTGGAGCTGTCGGGCTGTTACATTGTCGATGACGACTTTGTTCTGATCAGCCGCTGGCTGTTGGGCGATGTACCGAGCGACGGTGACCCAATGCACAATCTGAGCCAGGCGTTCTTGCACAGTTCAATGTCAACCGCCGCCAAGTACGAGCCAGATCAGGCTGAGAAGGGTCAGTTCCTGGTACGGGCAGTGCGCGACACTGGTGCCGAAGGCGTGATCTTTGCCTCGACCAGTTTCTGCGATCCGGCGCTGTTGGACCGGCCCATTCTGCAGAACGTGCTTAAAGAGGCAAACGTGCCCTTCATCGCGTTCAAATACGCCGAAAACTCTGGCCAGATGCAACCCATTCGCGAGCAGGCCGGAACGTTTGTGGATTCAATCAAATTGTGGAGTGCAGCATGAGACCCTCAGTCGTCAAGGCCCAGCCCACCGACGTGCTAAAAGATGCCTCGATGATCAAGCAAAAGCAGATGATGGCGGAGCATTATGAGCGTCTGTCCAGTGCGCCGGAGACGGATGCCAAGGTCGCCTCGACCTTCGTGCCGGGCAACCTGAATGAGCTTCTCATGTGTTTTGATCTGGTCAACAACCTGCCGGAGGTCAACGCGATCCAGTCGGGTCTGCGCAAGCAGAGTGGCCAGTACATCATGGAGGCTGAACGTGCCGGGCATTCGGAAGATGTCTGCACTTACGTCAAATCAGACATCGGTATGATGATGAAAGGCAACATCGGGCCAAATGGCAAAAAGCTGCCTGATCCTGATGTTTTGTTGTTGTCCTACACCGGCTGCTTTACCTTTTTGAAATGGTTCGAGTTGCTGCGTGAGCAATACAAATGCCCGACCATTTTCCTGCAGACACCTTACATGGCCGACGGCAAGGTCACGCCGAACATGATCCAGTACATGGTCAAACAGTTAAAGGAAGACGTGATCCCGACGCTGGAACAGGTGTCTGGTGTCAAGTTCGATATCGACCGGCTGCGCGAATACCTGAAGAAATCGGCGCAGGCGGAAGATGATTTGGTCTATATCCTGCAGACCGGTAAAAACAAACCATCGCCAATCGACGCATACTTTGGCGGAATCTACTATATCGGTCCAATTTTTGGCGCGTTCCGTGGCACCGATGACGCCATCGATTACTATCGCTTCCTGCGCGAAGAGGTGGATCAGCGGATGCTCAAGGGTCTTGGGCCGGTCACACCCGATGGACCGATGGACGAAGAGAAATACCGGCTCGTTGTGGAAGGGCCGCCCAACTACACATCATTCCGTCAGTTCTGGAAAATGTTCTATGAGGAAGGCGCAACTGTGGTCGCCTCGTCCTATACCAAGGTGGGTGGAACATACGATTATGGGTTCCGGCACGATCCTGACAGGCCATTGGAATCATTGGCGGAGTACTGTCTTGGTGTCTACACCAATCGATCTCTGCCAATGCGCATCGACATGCTCACTGACTACATCAACGAGTATGAGGCAGACGGCCTTCTGATCAACTCAATCAAGAGCTGTAACAGCTTTTCGGCGGGTCAGCTTCTGATCATGCGCGAGGTCGAGAAACGCACCGGCAAACCGGCGGCCTTTATCGAGACCGATCTGGTCGATCCGCGCTATTTTTCGGCAGCGAACGTCAAGAACCGGCTGGAAAGCTATTTCCAGATGGTTGAACAGAAACGTAGCGGTAAAGGAGCAGCGGCATGAAAACCTATGTAGGTATCGACCTCGGCTCGACCACCACCAAGGCGGTTTTGCTTGATGAGGAAGAGAAGGTCCTAGGCCGTGGCATCACCAATTCGCGCTCGAATTATGAAACCGCGTGCTCGGTGGCCACGGAAGAGGCCAAGGTCGACGCGCGCTTCACTCTGTTTCGGCGGGAGTTCGGCGCGAGCGGAACGCTGAGCGATCAGGTTGAAGAGTTTCTTGGGGCGTTGGAGCGGTCGTTCCGGCTTGAGCAGTTTCTGGAGCAGCTGGCAGATCTGGAAGAAACCTGTACCAGACTGGTCCGCGGTGAGCGGTTTGAGAAGATCGGGGACGGGGTCAAAGCGGCGCTGGCCGAGGTGTTCAAGCGTCTGCGCGGCGAAGCGCCAGCAATGTTTGCACCCGGTGCGGAACGCAAGTCGGACTTCTTCCGGGACATAGCCGGTTCGCGGTATCTTGCCGTGGCCGAGGAGGTGGGGCGCGAGGCAGGTGTCGGCTATGATGTTCTGCTTAATGTCTATGACAAGTCGATTATCGCGGTGGAAAATCGCCCGCCCTCCGGCAGTCTGAATGCCAAGTTCAAAAAGGCATTGGAGCGGGTGACAAGTGACGGCGCCGGGATGGGTGCGGAATTGGCGAACAAAGCCAAAAATGCACTGGATATCGAGCTTGAGGAAAGCTTTCTGGTTGGCACTGGGTATGGCCGGGTGACGCTGCCTTTTTCGAAAGAGCATATCCGGTCGGAGATCCTGTGCCACGGGTTAGGGGCGCATATGATGTATCCTGAAACCCGCACGGTTTTGGACATCGGTGGCCAGGATACCAAGGGTATTCAGGTCGATCCCAGCGGTATTGTTGAAAATTTCCAGATGAATGATCGCTGCGCCGCAGGATGTGGCCGGTATCTGGGCTATATCGCAGACGAGATGAACATGGGGCTGCACGAGCTGGGGCCGCTGGCGATGAAATCGGGCAAACCTGCCCGCATCAACTCGACCTGTACCGTGTTCGCCGGGGCCGAGTTGCGCGACAGGCTTGCTCTGGGAGAAAAACGCGAGGATATCCTTGCGGGTCTGCACCGAGCGATCATCCTGAGGGCGGTTTCGATCCTGTCACGCTCGGGTGGGGTTGCCGATCAGATGACCTTTACCGGTGGCGTCGCCAAAAATGAGGCCGCAGTGCGCGAGCTGAAGAAACTGATCGTTGAGAACTACGGTGACGTGACGATCAATATCAATCCGGACTCGATTTACACCGGCGCTCTTGGTGGTGCCGAATTTGCCCGCCGCGCCGCCGAGGGCCGCGTGGAAGGAGTGGAAGCATGACCCTGACAGCAGGTATCGACGTAGGCACGGGGGCCGTGAAAGCGGCGATCTTCCGGGTCGAAGATGGCAAAGAAGAATGGCTTTCGAGATGCACGCTGCGGATCCGTCAGCGCGATCCGATGCAACTTTCTCGTGAAGCGTTTGAGCAAGTTCTGGAAGATGCGGGAGTTGCCGAAAGCGATCTCGATTATGTGGCGACCACGGGTGAGGGAGAATCGATCCCGTATCACACCGGGCACTTTTACTCGATGACCAGCCATGCCCGGGGTGCGCGTTTTCTGAACCCAAAAGCTGTTGCCATTCTGGATTGTGGCGCGTTGCATGGTCGCGCCATGATTACCGATGAAAAGGGCAAGGTCACCAACTACAAGATGACCAGCCAGTGTGCCTCGGGGTCGGGTCAGTTTCTGGAAAACATTGCCAGATATCTGGGCATCGCCCAGGACGAGATTGGCAATCTTTCGATGCAGGCGGATGACCCCGAAGAGGTGTCCTCGATCTGCGCCGTGCTGGCCGAAACTGACGTGATCAATATGGTGTCGCGTGGCATCACGTCGCCCAACATTCTGAAGGGTATCCATCTGTCTATGGCCAGCCGTCTGGCGCGATTGTTGAAATCCATCGGCGTCAAGAACGATCTGATCATGATGACCGGTGGATTAGCTCTGGATGAAGGTCTTTGCGAAGCGATGCGTGAACAACTGGCCAAGATGAAAGGGGTCGAGGCCGAGGTCGTTAACGATCCCAATTCGATTTATGCTGGAGCCATCGGAGCCGCGCTTTGGGGTGCATTCCGACACGAAAAGCTCACCAACAGCGGACAGATGCTCAAGGCATCCTGAGAACCTACAAGGAGGAAATTGAAATGGCGCTCATGATTGTTGACCCTTGCACGGCTTGTGATGCCTGCGAACCGGTCTGCCCGAACGAGGCAATTACAGAGGGCGATCCGTTCTACAAGATTGACCCGATGAAATGCACCGAATGTGTCGGTGAAGAGGACGAGCCGCAATGCAAGCTAGTTTGTCCCGAGGCCTGCATTGTGCCCAATCCCGATTGGGAAGAGAGCGAAGAAGAACTGCAGGCGAAATACGAGGCCTTGCAGTAGCAGGGCAATTTCCAAATGCCTCCCGAAAGAGGTTCAGCGGACTAACTCTCGCTGCCCCTTACATCATGGCTAGCATACTACTTTGGCCAGGCGTGCCATCGCTTGCGAACATGAGATGCCACGGAGCCTCACCAATACATGATGGGCCGGCAACTGGCGGGCATCAGTGAAAGAAAAACCGCCCGGCCATCCTAAAGACAGTCGTGCGGTTGAGAAAAGGAGGACACAGGGAGGTGTTTGCCTTTCTCGACTTCCTTCAAAGCTGCTTTTGCAATGCGATGCGTTGCGCAGGTTTAAAGCCCATCGCAGCCAGATCGCGTTCTTCCGTGGTGCGGACCGGGATTCGATCCCGCGACAATGCAATTTCGGCGTCACCCTCAGGTGAGCTGAGATCAACTTCGTCATCCGCCTCAATTTCTTCAAGAACCTGCGGCATCTCTGATGTGTCGCGGGTCAGGATGATATTTGGTGCGAGACCAAAACCTTCATGCGCAAGGAAACTGAGCACGTTCCATTGATCCCAATCCAGCTGGCTAGTGATCTGCGCCACACCCTTGTGGCGCAGAATGCTTTCAACTTCGCCCAAAAGCAATTGCCCGACACCTTGCAGTCCGGATCCTTGTTTTACCCCGATCGCGTCAAGCGACGCACTTGATCCAGCCTTGCCGCCTTCAGGCGTTTTTCAAAATAGCCACGACGCGATGTGCACGAAGTGGCCTTGTCGATTGCGATAACCGCACTCAGATCGTCTGCTGAGAGCGGTTTGGTCGTTGATTTGGTTTGAGTGTCTGGCATGGTGCAGGCCTCGCTTGTCTTAGTGGGAGTCGGCATACGCGGTGGACAATTCTATGTCAGTTTCCGCATCGAGTAGATCTTCCAGCGCTGGCAGCAGCGCCATTTCTTCCTTTTGGATGTGGGCAAACATCCGTTCGATCAACTCGCCTGAGGTGTTAAGAAAAGTTGCCCAGCTTTCATCGGTGAAGCCATTTGCAAGAGCCGTACGTGCCATCGTGCCAACTGCTTGGCCAAGCGGGAGAAGAGCACGGTGTTCGCCACGCAAATGTTCGCCAATGCTGACATCGCCCATCTCTTCCAATCGGGTGAAAAGCTGGTTCTCTTCAAAGGCGAAATGCTGACTGATTTCTTCCTCGATGGCACCGCTGGCGTTTTCCAAGGTCTTGCGCACGATCGGATCATTGGTGTCGGGTGCTTTCTTGCGCGCCCGAGCGATCAGTTGATCCAGTGCCTCGATCACTATGATCGTCTGCTGGTGGTCTTCGTGAAGCAATTGGGCAGTGCGGCGCGTGAAGCTCATTGGGTCACCTGTCAAAAGCGTAAATACATAAATAAGTACTATAATACCATAATTAGATTTGCAAGAAATTTAGGCTCCCTTGTCAGGGCGCAAATCAACTTGTTCGTGGGCCTTGGCGGACTTTCAAAGCAACAATGATTGCAAAGGTCGCAAACCCGGCAGCGCCAACAACGCCGAGCGCCGATCCGATGCGGATCAGCAGGCTTTGATCGGCAACGATTCCGATGCCGCAGAGGGTTACCGCTGAAAAATGGCAAACCGCGTGCAGCATTAATGGGCCTTCGGCCGTCAGGTCTGACAGCAGGGGTGGCAAGCCCGATTTTCCCGCAGCATGCATTGACGCGAGGAAGGGCATGATCCGGTGCAGCACGCCGCAGAGGAATGTCAGCAACCATCCAGCCAGCAACACGAACCCGATGAGAGATACCGCGTTGGGGATCGCGAGGCCTGCCAAATAGGCGGTAACGAGCAGCAATGTCAGGATCAGAAACCCCCAAGACGCCCGTATCAGCACAAAGGGCAACCCGAGCCGTTTTCGCATGCTTGACCTCAGGATTTTCGCCATCTGCCACAGATAGAAGCCAGTCCCGCCAAAACCTGCAATGAGTGCGAGCCAGATCAGCCCAGGAAACTCACTGACAAAAGAGATCGAAAAAACCAGCAAGGCCAATGCTGTGAGGCCCAGTTGGGCCCATCCTGGATTTGGTGGCAGGCTGCGTGATAACACGAACATTGGTATTAAGACCAGGCTCAGGCCCAGTACCAGTGATCCCATGAAGCCATAACTGGCCAGTGTCAGATGTGTAATCGCCAATCCGCTTCGATTGCTCAAAATGTTCAGTTCGATGCCCCAAATCATCAGCACACCCAGTAGGGCGGCAACAAACAACGTGGCGAGTGCGAGCCAGCCATGCGCTGCGACCACTGGTATGCTGCTGGCCCGGCGTAGATTATTGGCGGTGAGGGCGACAAACACCAAAAGCCCGCAACACGTAAGCCCGGCCCCCAATTGCATCGCGGTGGTTTGATGCAGGGCCATGCCCCAACTCAATAGGGCAACACCGGGCAGCATCAGGGCATAGCTGAAGTGTCCCGGCCAATTGCGTGTTAGGGCCCTTCGGGTAACTACCGGGAAGAGTTGCAGGCTGGCACCGATGGCTGTCATCGCCAAGGTGCCCAGCGTGAGAAGGTGAATGGCCGCCAGGACGGGCCCAGTTCCACCGCGAAACCCGGCGACCTCGTCCGCCGCCAGAAGCAGAACCATCCAGGCCAACAAGTGAAACACAGCGGCGGTTACGAAAAACCGAAACGGGATTGCTGCCGGCAACAACCGATCCTGGGCACCGCCCAGAAATCTGCCGGCCATGCTCATGGGGCAGGTCTCAGAGTCAGGCGCACTTCATCCGAATCTGGCGCGCCGTACTCATAGGACCAGCCTCGTTCGGCCAGTTCAGGAAGCAGATACACTGGATCACGGTCAAAATGCGCAATCACAGGGCCGTTTCGTTCTGGTTGCGTGATGTGCCAAAGCACTGCGACCAGCGGGTCCGGCGGGGGGAGCCCGCGTGTGTCGACGTGCAATCCGTCAGCGGCCATCCAATAGGTTCCAGGGACCTCGTTACTCAAAGTATTCGCCTGGCTAGGCGAACCGCCAGCGCCGCAACAGAAAGGCGCCGGTAGTGTGGAGCGATCATCGTCGTGCGTTGTGGCGATACTGCCTTTTGCACTTGTTTTTGCAAGGCTATAAAGAATGCTTCATCCGCCGGGGAAAGCATTGGATCGTCGGGTGGGTCGAGCAAAAAGGGCCGCGAATTGGTCCCGGTCACGGCCACCCAAAGGCGCGGGGGCTCCTGGCTCGTATCACAGGCAACGGCGACGCCGGCCAACGGGAAATCGACGGTTTTGCGGACCCGGATCTTTTCGTAATCTGAGGTCCGGATGGATGCAGGCAAATTCACCGCAACCAGGATTTCGCCTGGCTCAAGTGTTAGATGCGTGGCGCCGTCTTCGACGTAGAGGTCACCAAGCGGCTCGCGCCGAAACCCGGTTGGCCCGGCGATTTCAACTTCGGCATCATGTACCAAAAGAGCTGGTGCAAGATCGCCGCTGAAGGCGGCCCGGCAACGATTGCCTTTTGGTGCCACGTGACAGGTATCACCTTGGTACTTCAGGCAAAAATCATTTGCTTTTCGCCACCAGTGGCTTTGGTTTAAATAGACACAACGGGTGTCGAGACAGAGATTGCCGCCAAGGGTTGCCACCTGCCTGTGGCTTGGCCCTGCCACTGATGCAGCTGCTTTAACAACCGCCGGATAGGTTTGGGCAATCAGGTCGGAATGTTCAATCTGGTCCAGTGTCACACCGGCCCCGATGCGCAATCCATTTTCGTTTGGATCGATGCTGTTCATTGCTTTGATACCGGTCAGATCGATCAGTGTATCGGACCCAACAAGACTCTTGCGCAGGCGCACGATCAAGTCGGTCCCTCCCGCCGAGAGCGCCGCGTCTGGTGTTGCTTGAAGGGCGATCAGAGCATCATCCAGGGTTTCGGGACGCACAAGCGTGAACTGTGGGAGGGCTTCGGTCATGTGTTGGCCTCCTTGCGGCGTTTGGCCCGGCGCAGTTTGATCAGCGCCTCAAGGACCCGATCCGGTGTGAGCGGCAAGAAATTTGCGTCGAGACCAATTGCATCGGCCACTGCATTGGCCAGTGCGGGGGGAAATCCTGACAGCGCGCCTTCGCCAGCTTCTTTGGCACCAAACGGGCCCAGCGGGTCGATGCTTTCAACAATCTGAACGTCGATTGGAGGCGAGTCCTCGATTGTCGGGAAGCGGTAATCAGTTAGATTAGTATGTGTTGGTAAGCCTCTGAGGTAATTTGTTTCTTCGCATAACCCCTGTGCCATTCCCATCCAGACTGAGCCTTCGATCTGGCCTTCAACGGCCAGCGGGTTGATGGCGAAACCACAATCGAGAGCGGCCCAAACCTGATCAACGCTGATCTGGCCTGTGTCCTCGTCTACGCTCACTTCAACTACCTGTGCGGCATAGGAGAACCCCATGGTTGAGCCGACCGCGCCGCCGCGATGTTTGCCGCCCTGTGCTTCGACCGGCGTGGTGAAGGTGCCTTTGACGTTGATCGTGCCCTCCTTTGCCAGAGCCGCGATGGCAACTTCGTGAAATCCCAACTCGGATTGCGAACTTCCTTGGACAAAGAAGGATTCACCCTCGCATTTAACGCTGTCCGGGTCGGTGTCCAAAAGCTCGGCTGCCGCGTCGATCAATTTGGCCCGCATCGCGCGGGCCGCTTCGATTGCTGCATTGCCAACCATGAATGTTACGCGGCTTGAGTAAGAGCCGTTATCCTTTGGGGTGACAACGCTGTCATTGGCAACAATCCGGATTCGGGCCAGGTCGATGCCGATCACTTCGGCAGCAGCAAGGGCGACAACTGTGCTGGAACCCTGACCAATATCCGACGCGCCGGTAAAGACAGTGATGCCACCATCAAAGTCGAGCTTCATCGAGACAACTGCGTGTGGCTCTCCGGTCCAGTGCACCGGCTTGGCCGCACCTGACACATAGTGAGAACAAGCCATACCCAGCCCGTGACCCTTGCCCAGTTTACCTTTGCGTTTGGCCCAGTCGCTGGCGTGTTCAACCTTGTCCAGACACTCGTCGAGACCGTAGGAATTCACCATAAGTCCGTTGGACGTGAACATTGGTGCCTGCAAAAGGTTTGCGCGCCGAACCGTGAAAGGATCGAGGTTCAGATCACGCGCCATACGGTCAAGAATGGCTTCAAACGAATGCCGGACGTCAACCGTGCCATGGCCACGCATTGCGCCACAGGGCGGGTGATTGGTGTAAACCCGATAGCCGTCATATTTGATGTTGGTGATGTCATAAAGCCCTTGCAGCAAGGCGCCAGCATAAAGGATGGTGACTAGCCCGTACCCGGCATAGGCACCGCCGCTCATCAAAACTTCGCAATCCACGGCGGTGATTTTGCCGGTTTTGGCTAGGCCGATCTTGAGTTTGACTTGGGTATTTGGGCGACCGCGATGGGTGAGAAAGGTCTCTTCACGACTAAGTTGCATCATGACCTTGCCACCGGTTCGGTGGGCCAACAAGGCCGTTACAATTTCGAAATTCAGCGTTTCGGTTCGGGCGCCGAAACCGCCGCCGACGAACGGTTTCACAACCTGAATTTTCGAGCTGTCCATGTCGAGACAGCGCGCCAATGTCAGATGCACGTAAAATGGAACTTGGGTGACTGAATGCAGGGTCAGACGGTCGCGTTCGGCGTCGTACTCGGCCAGCGCAGCGTGCGGCTCCATCTGGGCATGATTGATCTCGGCGCAATCGAAAGTCTCTTCGCGTATCAGGTCGGCCTCGACAAACCCGTCTGTGGTGCTGCCAAACGTGTGATGCACTTCCCGTTCGAGATTGCCGGGTTTGTTATCATGCAGCCGCGGTGCGTCCGCTGCGCGGCTCTCAGTTGGTGTGTAGCATGCGGTCAGCTCTTCGATGTCGAGTTCGATCAGGTCCAGCGCCTTTGCGGCGGTCTCGGCGTCGCGCGCCGCAACTGCGGCGACCGGTTCGCCGCGATAGCGCACGCGGTCACGCGCCATCGGGTATTCATTCATCGCGATCGGGATCACGCCATAGGTTTTGTCGCAGTCCTTTCCGGTGATGACAGCTTCAACGCCGTCAAGTGCCTCGGCGTGGGTGGTGTCGATACCAAGAATGTGGCCATGGCTGACCGGCGAGCGCAAGATGCGGCCAACCAAAGCGTCGTGGGTGTTCAGATCGCCGGTGAACTTTGCCTTTCCGGTGACTTTTTCGATCCCGTCAACCAGAGGGGCAGGGCGGCCGACAAGCGAGGTTTTTGCGGGTTTGTTCATTGGCGGGCCCCTGACATTGCAGCGGCCTGTACAGATTTGATGATCTTGGTATATCCGGTACAGCGGCACAGGTTTCCGCCGAGGGCGGTTTTTATCTGGTCGATGTCAGGGTTTGGTGTTTTACGCAGTAACGCTTCGGCGGCCATGATCATTCCGGGTGTGCAGAACCCACATTGTGCGCCCAGGTTTTCGTGAAAAGCCCGCTGCAGTGCGGATAGCCGGCCACTTTTTGACTGACCTTCGATGGTCTCAATCTTTTGATCTTCGCAGCTGGCTGTCAGGGTGATGCATGCAAGCCGAGGGTGCCCGTTGATCAATACCGTGCAGGCACCACATTCGCCGCCATCACAGCCCTTTTTGGTTCCGGTTAGCCCCTGCTTGTCACGCAGGAAATCCATCAACAGGGAATTGTCCGGCACCACATCGTCGACGGTCTTGCCGTTGATTTTCAGTGAGACAATTCGCTTCATTGTGGCGGCCCTTTTGTTTTCGGATGGCTAAATATATAAATCGGTACTAGTATACCGATAAAGAAGACGTCGCATAGAAAAAACTTGCAACACACCGGTGATAAGGCCTGCGTAATTGTCTCAGGTCATTGCAACTGGCGCCCGGATCGGTTGCAATGCAGTGATTGATGGCGCTAAGAACGCCGAACCGGCTGGAAGTGCTGCTTGTTTCACTAACTTGCAGTTGCAAAGATTGAGGGCATTTTTTTGAGTGAGACACCTGATGACATGGACGTTGCCGTCGCAGTGAAAATCGGTCGGGCCGGGTTCGAGTATCTTGACCGGGTTGTCGATTTGGACTCCCAGATCACCGGGCAACCTAAGCCCGAATATTGGAAAGATGTTTTCGAGCGTTACGCCTCGCGCCATGTCGAGGAACGGTTTTTTCTGGTGGCTGAAGCGCCAGACAGCAAGGACGGTGACATTCTGGGCCTGATCGTCGGAGAAGTGCGTGGCTTTGAATTCGGTTCCAAACCCTGTGGTTGGATTTTTGCGGTCTCCGTTCACCCTGACAGTCGTCAGAGGGGTATTGGTGAAGCGCTGTTCACGGCCATTTGTGACGAGTTTCGCCAGATTGGAATTGTCAAAGTGCGCACGATGGTGCAGCGAGAGGATCCGCTTCACATGTCGTTTTTTCGTAGCGAAGGTATGGTCGCGGGGCCTTACATTCAGTTTGAAATGAGTCTTGAGGACTAACAGCTCCTGCGTCTCGGCGGGTCACGAAAGGATCAAACGTGCAAAAATCCAGCCGCTTGGCAATCTACGCCCTAATGGAATTGGCCGCCAACCCGGACCGACAGATTTCCGCTTCCGAGATCGGCGAAAAGTATCGTGTTTCTTCACACCATCTAGCCAAGGTGTTCATCAGTCTTGGGCGGGCCGGGCTGGTTCAGTCGATCCGTGGCGTCGGGGGGGGGTACAGTTTTACTGGCAATGCCAAACGATTGACCCTGCTGGACATCATCAGTCTGTTCGAAGACACGTCGAGCGCGTGCAAATTGAATGACCCATCCAAGGCGACGGACGAGGAATGGGTGATGTTCGACATCTCTAAAGAGATCAACGATATGGCTCTGGCGACCTATGGGTCCATAACCATCGCGACGTTGCTGAAACAAGTGGATCGCCGCGGCAGGATTCGGGCGGCCAAAAGCGATGGCTCGCCGGCGCTGACCTGATCGATTGAACCAGTCAGACCGTTGTTTCGGCTTGTGCCAGCAACCGCGACCAGGTTTCATCAACTTCAGCCTGTAGGTCGGCGCGATCTGCCTCGGTTAAGTGGCGATAGCGTTTCTGTTTTTTCAGGTACCCATTGATGGCGTCGCTTTTGTCCGATTTGGTCATGGTGTAGCGAACGCCGTCCTCAATCTCGAACAGCGGAAAAACTCCAGATTCAACGCCCAGGCGCGCCGTGGCAACAGCGTCGTTATCGGCCACTCCCCAACCGGGAAGGCAGGGGATCAAAACAATAACTACCTTGGTGCCCTCAATTGTTTGCGCCTTTGCGATCTTGGCGGCCATATCATTCAGGTGTGATGGGCTGACTGTGGCGATATATGGGATGCGGTGGGCGGCCAGAATTTCGATCAGGTTCTTCTTGCGCGTGGTTTTCCCAAATGGCGTGCTGCCGGTGGCGGCATTGCGCGGCGTGGAGGAACTTTTCTGCCCGCCAGTGTTCATGTAACCTTCGTTGTCAAAGCAGACATAGAGGATATCCTCGTTACGCTCGGCCGCAGAGGACAGTGCCTGAAGCCCGATGTCATAGGTGCCGCCGTCACCGGCAAGGCACAGGACAGTGGTGTCGTCGCGACCTTGCGCCTTCAAAGCGCGCTTGACGCCACTCGCAGAGGCCGCAGCCGACTCTAACGTACCATGCAGCACGGGAATCTTTGCCGCACTCATCGGATGACCACCAAGGATGACCGCCGAACAGGATGGCGCGACAACACCAACCGTATCCTTGCCCAGCGTGTTCAAAATCACCCGCATGGACAGCGCTTCAACGCATCCGGCACAGGCCACATGACCCGAAAAGAACTGGCCTTCGTCAGTATATTCGATCTTTTCCATGTGCTTACTCCAACCAGAGCGAATTTGCGGCTGGCACTGTATCGCGGACTTCTGTTGCCAGCGCTTCCAGACGTTCCTCCGGAACGCTGAGGCCTCCGACACCGGCCAGGTATCCGTGCAGGCGTGGTGGGTCCTGGGTTCCGAAAAGCACGGACCTCAGCTCTTGATGCAATACGCCACCGGTGCCCGGTGAATAGTTTCGGTCCAGTACGATGGCATGTTGGGCACCTCTCAGGGCGTCGCGCAGCGCCTCGTTGGGAAGCGGGCGGAACAGGCGAACTTTCAACAGCCCCGCCTTGATGCCCGACGTCCGCAACCGGTCGATAGCCTCGCGGGCTGTGCCACACATACTGCCCATGGTCACAAAAACGATTTCGGCATCGTGATAGCGGTAGAATTCCAGCGGAGCGGATGCCCGCCCGGTCTGTTTCTCCCACACCTGGCTCGCGTCGATTGCAAATTGCTCCACTGTTTTCATTGCTTCATCGAGATCGCGGCGGGTCCGGTTCCAGGACGCCTGATCAATCGGTGCCCCTAGCGAACGTCCACTGCCATCGCCGAGTTGGATGTCCCGGGCCTGTCGAGGCAGGAAATCTGTGACCGCTTCAGGGGAGGGCAGGCTGACCGGCTCGACCGAATGCGAGACATAGAACGCGTCGTGATTGATCATGACGGGCAGGTTCGTGGCCTCGGCAATGCGAAAGGCCTGAATGACGCTGTCGAGCGAATCCTGTGGGTTCTCTGAGTAGAGCTGCACCCAGCCGGTGTCGCGCTGTGACAGACTGTCGATCTGATCTGGCCAGAAGCCCCAGGGTGAGGCGGGGGTGCGATTGACGTTGAACATCACAATCGGCGTTCGCGCGCCAGACGCAAAGTGCAAAAGCTCGTGCATCAGTAGAAGACCCTGTGATGACGTTGCGGTAAACACCCGCGCGCCAGTTGCCGAGGCGGCGATTGCTGCGGCCATTGCCGAATGCTCAGATTCGGGGGTCAGCAATTCGGCCTGAAAGGCGCCGCTGCTCTGGAATTCGATCAGCTTTTCAAGGATGGGAGTTTGGGGCGTGATTGGGTAAAGCGGTGCCACATCAGGACCAGCCAGCCGCACCCCCCAGGCCACTGCGTGATTGCCGTTCAGCAGTTGCATGTCGTCGGCGAACGCGGGGGCATTCATGTGAGTTCATCCTCTTGCATGTGAATTGATCCGGTCGGGCATTCGGCAACGCAAAGACCGCAGCCTTTGCAGTAATCGGGATCCACCGAGTAGCCGTTTTCAAGCTTGGTAATTGCCATGTCGGGGCAGTAAAAATAGCAGTTGTCGCAATAGATGCAGGTGCCGCAACTGAAACACCGGGAAGCTTCCTGATGCGCTTGGTCCTGGGTCAGAGGCTGCTGCACCTCGTCGAATGATTTTAGGCGCGTACTGGCTGGCACGACAGGTTGCGTGCTGCGTGCATGGTCGGCCTGATAGGCGGTGTTGATCCTGTCATTGCCTACAAATGCCTGAGCGGGTGGGGTGAGTGCCGCGCAATCTCGGTCAAGGGTTGCCGTGATGGCATGGGCCGCATCTTTACCCATGCCCACAGCTTCGGTGACAAAGCGCGTCATGCTGGCCAGATCACCACCAGCAAACACGCCTTTGCGGCTTGTCTGCCAGTTGCCATCGGTGCTGATGACCGGGCCGTCCGGGTCCAGTAGCTGTGCCCATCTGTCGAGATCGGCATCCTGACCGATGGCCGGAATGATTGTGTCGACCATGAGTGTGAAATCGCTGCCTTGGATTGGGGCAACCGAAAAGGACCCTGGCGTACCCCCCGGGACGAATTCCACACGGGTGCAGCCTGCTTCAACAACCCCGTCAGCAGACGCAGCCTGTTGAAGCATCGCTCCGGAAACAAACAGAACACTTTCTTCACGCGCTTCCACGACTTCGACCTCTTGTGCGGGTAACTGACCTTCGGCTTCCAACGATAGAACCGTAACTTTGCGTCCCAGTCGCCGCGCCGAGCGTGCCACGTCCATCGCGGCGCTGCCGCCACCAATCACCAGGACATGCGCCCCGGTCATTTGTGCCTGATCGTTTGGAGTGGCAGCTAGGAAAATGGCGCTGTCGACCACCCATGGTTGGGTGTAGTCCAGCCCTGGCAGCGGCTTGGGGCGGCTTGCACCAGTGGCCAGAAAGACCGCGTCATGCTTTGATTGAAGATCACGCAGGCCTGATGCATCAGTTACATCGTGTCGGGTATGCAATGTGACGTTCATGGCGATGATGCGATTGATCTCACCGTCCAGCACATCGCGCGCCAGCCGGTAGGAGGGAATGCCATAGCGCATCAGCCCACCGAGTTCTTCCTTCAACTCGTAAAGCGATACCTGAAACCCCAGGCGGCGCAATTGATAGGCGCCGGACAGCCCGGCGGGGCCGCTGCCGACAACAGCGATGGATTGCGTACGTTCCTTGGTTGGCAAGGGGAATTGCCAGCCCTGATCCAGCGCCATGTCGCCGACAAACCTCTCAAGGCTACAGATGCCCACGGTTTCGTCGTGATCCCGACGATTACAGGCGATTTCACAGGGGTGATGACAGATACGCCCGGCGATTGCCGGGAACGGGTTGTTATCACTCAGTGTTTCCCATGCACCGCGCAGGTCGCCGTCTTTCACCTGTTTGATCCATTCGGCAACGCGGCCGCTCACTGGGCAGGCATCTAGACAGGGTGACGATTCGTTCTGATAAAGCGGCAGGGCGCTGCGCCAGGTTCCGGTCTTGCGCGGCTCGCTGGTCAGATGGGTCCAGAGTGGCGTGCGTATGTCTTTCATCTGTCAGACCCTTTCGAGGACCGGTTCCAGCAGGCCGAAGGCTTCGCGGCAGGCCGCAACGTTTTCCTGTTTCTTTGCAGGAGCAGAGTTTTCGATGGTTTGCGCGATGGATTCGAGTCCGGGTTGACCCAGTGCCGCACAGAACCCTCCCAGAAGCGCCGAGTTCACCACCTTGCCCATTTTGTTGCGCCGCGCGATGGTCTTGCCATCAACCGCAACAATGCGCTGGCCGCCCAGTCGCATGAGCGTATCCTCCGGCTTTGCTGTGTTGACGACGATCAATGCATTTTCAGCTGCCTGGCCCAGATAGCCAGCGTCCAGCAAACTGTCATCAAAACACAAAAGGGCGCTGGCTTGCGTGATGTTACAGCGTTGGCGAATAGGGGAACTGCTCACCCTGAGGGACGAGGTAACAGGGGTGCCGCGCCGGGCGCCGCCATAAGTAGAAAATGTCTGGACATACTTACCTTGGGAAAAGAACGCCTGAGCCAACAGGTTGCCTGCGGTCTGGGCCCCCTGACCACCACGGCCAAGGATCACAATTTCAAGCATGGCGTTCTCCGGACATTGCTGTGGGTGCGTTGCATCATCGCTCCCGGAGCTTGAAGCGTTGGATTTTACCGGTGGCGGTTTTCGGCAGTTCTTCGACGGCCTCAACCCATCGCGGGTATTTCCACACACCGATTTCGGTTTTCACATGTGCCTTGAGGTCTTCAAAAACTCCTGCCGCGTCGCAGGCGTCGCGGAACACCACAAACGCCTTGGGTTTAACCAGCCCTTCGTCATCCTCACTGGCCACGACGGCGGCTTCGATCACCGAAGCGTGCGAGACGATGGCCTGTTCCACTTCGAAAGGGGACACCCAGCGACCCGCGACCTTGAACATGTCATCAGTGCGTCCGCAATAATGATAATACCCTTTCTCATCGCGGATGTATTTGTCGCCGGTATGGGTCCATTCTCCGGCAAAGGTAGCGCGGGTTTTGGCGCGTTGGTTCCAGTACCCATCTCCGGCCGATCCGCCGGACACCAGAAGTTCACCCAGTTCGTGATCATCAACGTCCTGCCCGTCATCATCAATTAGCCGCAGCCGATAGCCCGGGAATTCGCGCCCTGAGGTGCCATAGCGGATGTCTCCGGGGTGATTTGATAGGAACACATGCAGCATTTCGGTCGATCCGATACCATCAAGTACCGGCACGCCCATGCGACCTTCCCAGCTTTTCCCAACATCTTCGGGAAGGCCTTCGCCCGCTGAAATGCACAGGCGCAGCTGGTCAGAGCTGTTTTCGGGCATGCATTCCGGGTCGGCCAGCATCGCGGCGTAAAGTGTTGGAACACCAAAGAACAAAGTTGGGTTGAAACGGTTGAGTATGCCCAAAACCGACGTGGGCGTCGGGCGATCCGGCAATAAAATCGTAGTAGCTCCCACGGACATTGGAATGGCCATGCTGGCACCAAACCCATAAGCGAAAAACAGTTTTGCGGCGCTGAAACAAACATCCTGATGGCGGATGCCGAGCACGTTCTGCCCATAGTTGTCAGCGACATAGGCCGGGCTGGTATGGACGTGGCGCACTCCCTTGGGCGCGCCAGTGGATCCAGATGAATAAAGCCAGAATGCAGTTTCGTCAGGATCTGTATCGGCTGTTTCGAACGATTCGTTCGCGTCGGCCATCATGGTTTCGAACCGGAGATAGCCGTCGAATTCCTTGTCGCCGGCATCGACCACGATCACATGTTTCAGAAAGGGAAGCTGATCAAAAAGCGGCTCCACCATCTCCAGCAATGGTGCAGAAACCACGAGTACTTCGGACCGGCTGTCGCCCAACATGTAAAGGTAGTCACTGGCGGTGAGTAGTGTGTTGAGGCAAACCGGAACGATCCCTGCCCGCACGCCCCCCCAGAAGACACAGGGATAGTCCACCGTATCAGGCATCAGCAGGGCGATGCGGGTTTCGCGGCTGACGCCGAGGCCTATGGTCAGCATGTTTGCCACCTTGTTGGTAGCGTGTTGCAACTCGGCGTATGTCAGTGTTCGGGCGGGGTCGATAAACGCAACCTTGCCTCCAAATCCGCGTGCAACGTTGCGGTCCACCAGAACCTCTGCTGTGTTGTAGCATTTTGTTGCGGACATGAGCGGGTTTCCTAAAACTACTTTCATTTTGTTTAAAGGTATTGTAGTACTGTAATACGTATTTAGTACTGAACGCAATCGCAGAATTGCAAAATTGGTGCTTTTGATCCCTTTTGATGGATCGGATATGCCGCTGAAACGCGTGTTCTGAACGGGAAGGTTAAAGCTTTTGGACGAGGGGCTGTTAATCGGAAAAGTTGCGCTTGTTACCGGGGCAGGGCGCGGCGTTGGACGCGATATCGCGCTGATGATGGCACGCAATGGTGCGAAGGTTATCGTCAACGATTTGGGTGCCGAAGGCGATGGCGCGGGTCAGGATGATACTCCGGCGCAAAATGTTGTGCGCGAGATTGTGGCGGCGGGGGGAGAGGCAGCGGTCAATTTTGGATCAGTGGCCGATTTCAGTCAGGCGGGCGAAATGGTTGCGCAAGCGAGCGACCGATTTGGTGGCCTGGATATCGTGGTCAACAACGCCGGTATCCTGCGGGATCGGATTTTTCACAAGATGACAGAGCAGGATTTCGATCAGGTGGTCGCGGTGCACCTGAAGGGCGCGTTCAACATCAGCCGCCAGGCGGCGGACGTTTTTCGTGCGCAAAACTCCGGCGTGTTCGTGCATATGACATCGACCTCGGCTCTGATCGGCAACATGGGTCAGGCCAATTATATGGCGGCCAAGCTGGGCATCGTCGGCCTGTCGAAATCCATTGCGATGGATATGGCGCGTTACAACGTGCGCTCGAACTGCATTTCGCCTTTTGCCTGGAGCCGGATGACGGAGTCTATCCCGGCCACATCGCCCGAGGAACTGGCCCGGATCGAAAAGCTGCGCCAGATGACCCCCGACAAGATCGCGGTGGTCGCCACGGCGCTTTCTGCCGATCAGGCCAGCGATGTATCCGGGCAGATATTTGCAGTGCGCAACAATGAGATATTCCTAATGGGTCAGTCCCGCCCGCTGCGTGGGTTGCAGCGTAGCAATGGCTGGACCCCGGAAACCGTACTGAGTGAAGCGTTCCCGGCCATACAACCTGATTTCTATGCACTGGATCGGACCGCCGATGTTTTCAGCTGGGACCCGGTGTGATGCCGGAGCTTAGTGAGATCGCCTGATTGAGGCCAGCGCGGTCCTGCCGCCAGTGCCCCGGATTCGTAGCGGGATGCATGCGAAATCGAGAACCACCTGCATCCACCAATGACTAGGGAGGAAATGATGACCAAACGAAAAACACTGAAAGGGCTGCTTGCGGGTGCTGCATTTGCGTTTAGCCTGCCGTTGGCGGCGAATGCAGCCGAACATACGTTTAATCTGCAAAGCTTTCTGCCTGCGCAGGCGACGATCCCCAGCAAGATCATAGATGTCTGGGCCGATGAAGTCGAGAAAGCCTCGGGCGGGCGGATCGAAATCAAACGATTTGCCTCGATGCAACTTGGCGGCAAACCGCCCGATTTGATCGATCAAGTGATTGATGGCGTGATCGACATCACCTGGAACGTTGTGGGTTACACCCCAGGCCGGTTCCCTTCGACCGAGGTGTTCGAACTGCCGTTCCTTGTCACCGATGCGCGTGCCGCGTCGTCGGCGTTCTGGCAGATGATGCAAACGCATATGGAGGCAACCGAATTCAAGGACGTTAAAATGCTGGGTGTCTGGGTGCACGGCCCGGGTGTGATCCACTCTGCCGATCCAGTTAATACACCCGCTGATTTCAATGGTATGAAGATCCGTGGGGCATCACGCCAGGTCAATGCATTGCTGAAACAACTGGGCGCAACCCCGGTCGGTATGCCGGTCCCTGCGGTACCCGAAGCATTGTCCAAGAAGGTGATCGATGGGACCACCATCCCGTGGGAGGTGACCAAGGCTTTGAAAGTGCCTGAGCTGGTGAGCAATCACACAGAGTTCACTGGCCCGATGATGTATACTGTGACGTTCGTCCTGATCATGAACAAGGACAAGTACAACAGCCTGCCAGATGATCTCAAAGCGGTGATGGACGAAAACTCGGGAATTAAGTTCTCGGTTTTTGCGGGCGGAACTCAGCAGGATTATGACGATCCGTCCCGCCAGCTGGCTGTGGAACGCGGAAACAACATCATCACGCTTGATGCCGAGCAATCGGCGGAATGGGCGGCGTCTGCGGCGCCGGTCCAGGCGGCGTGGGTCGAAGAGATGAAGGGCAAGGGAATTGATGGCCAGGCCTTGATCGACGAGGCAAAGAAACTGATGGCTGACTACAAGTAAACCAGCACTGCGCTGCGCCGGTCACCCGGCGCGGTGTCATCAACTGGTTTTGAAAATCGGGAAGGGAGGTTTTGATGCAAAGAACGATGGAAAAAGCAGCGCGCTACACGGCCGTGGCCGGTGGCATCGTTTTGACCCTCCTTATTTTGATCACTTGCCTTTCGGTTCTTGGCCGCTCGCTTAACGGGATGTTTCACGGATGGGTCGGGCAAGTGTTGCCGGGCCTGTCGAAATGGGCGCTGGACATGGGCGTCGGCCCGATTACCGGCGATTTTGAACTGGTTGAGGCTGGCGTGGCTTTTGCGGTCTTTGCGTCGCTTCCACTATGTCAAATCAACTCGGGACATGCCTCGGTTCATATTTTTGCCAAATCTTTTCCTCCGCGGCTAAGCCTGTTTCTGACCATGGTGACTGAGATTCTGTTCGCTTTGGTCTTGATCCTGATCGCCTGGAGGCTGTTTGACGGCATGCTTTCTAAACGGCGTTATGGCGAAACCACGTTTCTTTTGCAGTTTCCGATTTGGTGGGCTTATGCGCTCAGCTTTGTCGGGGCAGTTATGGCAGCGATTGCGGGTATCTACATGGCTGTCAGGCGAACTGGGGAGTTCCTGTTTCGCCACAAACAAGGCGAGTGTGAAGTGGAGCGCGAAACATGAGCGCACTTGAAATTGGTATCCTGTCGGTTCCATCGCTCATGGTTTTGATCTTCATTCGCATTCCTATCGGAATGTCGATGTTTCTTGTTGGGCTGGTTGGGATATCACTGGTTACCGGCGGTACAAATATCGCCTTGGCCCGGTTGAAAAGCGAAACCTATTCGGCTTTTTCAAGCTACTCGCTTTCGATCGTGCCGATGTTCCTGCTGATGGGCCATTTCGCCACATTGGGCGGGATGAGTTCTGCCTTGTTCAAGGCCGCTGAAGGTTTTCTTGGGCACCGCAAGGGTGGCGTTGCCATGGCCTCGATTGGGGCGTGCGCCGGGTTTGGTTCGATCTGTGGTAGTTCACTTGCAACAGCGGCCACGATGGGGCGCGTCGCGCTGCCCGAACTCAAGCAATATGGTTACGCTGGTGGGTTTTCTACTGCCACGCTGGCGGCAGGGGGAACACTAGGCATTCTGATCCCGCCCTCAGTGGTGCTGGTGATCTATGCCATCCTGACTGAACAGAATATTGCCAAGCTTTTTCTTGCCGCTGTGGTGCCGGGTATCATGGCTGCGTTGGGCTACGTGGTTGCCATCTCGATCTACGTTCGAATTCATCCCGACGCTGCCGGAACCCGGCCAGCCGTGCCCATGGCCGACCGGTTTCGTGCACTTGTGAAGGTTTGGCCAGTGCTGCTTGTGTTTGGAATGGTGGTTGGCGGTATTTACCTTGGCTGGTTTACCCCCACCGAAGGCGCTGCTGTTGGAGCGTTTGGCACGGGGTTGATTGCCTTGATCAATGGCGGGTTAACCCGCGAAACACTGATCGAAAGCTTCATTGTTACTGCACAGAGCACTGCCATGGTATTCTTCATCATACTTGGTGCCGCGTTCTACAACGGCTTCTTGGCGTTCACCGAAGTTCCGCAAGAGCTTTCAGGCTACGTTGTCAGCCAGGGGTTCAGCCCATGGACAGTCCTAACGCTGATCCTTATTTTTTATTTGGTTTTCGGCTGCCTGATGGACAGCCTTTCGATGATCCTGCTGACCATTCCGATCTTTTTCCCGGTGATGTTGGTTCTAGATTTCGGCATGAGTGAGGAGCATGTCGCGATTTGGTTCGGGATACTGGTGCTGATCGTGGTTGAAGTCGGGTTAATCACGCCGCCTGTTGGCATGAACCTGTTCGTCATCAACGCGATGGACCGTGGAACACCGATTGTCGAGACTTACAAGGCCGTCGGTTATTTTGTTCTGTCTGATTTGGCGCGGGTGGTTTTGCTGGTCCTCTTTCCGACGATCACACTGTTTCTGATCGGCAAGTGACAATGGAGCACATCCTGAAATCAAATGCTCCACAGCGAGATCAGGTGCGTCGCGTGCGCAGGCCGGTTCCGGGCGGGTGGATCGTAGAATTTCATGTTCGAGGTATGATTCAATGAACTTCGTCTTCCCCCAGAAAATCCTGTTCAGGCACTGCGACCCGGCGGGTATGGTGTTCTATCCGCGGTATTTCGAGCTTATCAACGACTGTGTTGAGGCGTTTTTTGAACAGAAGCTTGGCCTTCCTTACGACAAATTACACGAGCAGAACGCGATCCCGACAGTCGAGATCACAACCCAGTTCAAGGCTCCCAGCCGCCTTGGAGACGAGATCGCAATCACGCTGGCCAACACCAGGATAGGGCGCAGCAGTATGGATTTGAGTTTTGTCGCAACATGTGGCGATGAGACCCGCTTTGAAGCGCGATCAACTTTGGTCTTCGTTAACAGTGAAGGCAGGTCCACAGGTTGGCCTGAAACCGTGTTGAAGGCTCTGAACTGAGAAACGAAAGGAACGATTTAATGACATCCGGTGTTGTTCAGCCCGAGGGATGGGTCAGACCGAAGGGATACGCAAACGGCGTTCTGGCCAAAAATGGCACGCTCTATTTCGCAGGTCAGGTTGGCTGGGACGAAAACGAAGTGTTCCATGCCGATGATTTCATTGGTCAGATGGAACAGGCACTGATCAACATCAGAACCATCGTTCAAGCCGCTGGCGGTGATGTTTCAGACGTTGTCCGGCTGACGTGGTACGTGATTGATGCGCAGGATTATCTGGCGCGTCAGGCCGAAGTAGGCGAGGTCTATCAGCGGGTCTTTGGTCAGAACTTCCCAGCGATGTCGCTTGTGGTCGTTAGTGCTCTGATCGAGGTTGGTGCTCTCTTAGAAATCGAAGCCACCGCTGTTCTGGATAATGGTGGACCCTGATCAGAGTTTCCTTTGCTTGGATGAGGTTCCGTATGGCTGAATTGCGAGAGTAAAAGAAAATGAGGTGGGTCGGGTATTTTAGTCACGCGGCAATTTCAAGCGCAATCGTGCCGTTGCTCTCATTGCGTGGTGCGGTTGTGGTACGGTTTCAAGGAACAACCTGGCTGTCCTCGCAGAGACGAGTTCGAATTGGTCTGACAGCACCG
>JAAENL010000268.1 GCA_024224435.1 Halieaceae bacterium | reverse complement strand
TGGTTTGCTGCGTTACGTGGCGCGTTTTGTGCGCAGTGAAACCGGTCTTGGCGAAGTCGCATTCTACGATCGTGTTCGTCAAGAGGCTTTGGCTGACGAGGATACTTGGCCCGTCATTGCAACGACTCTGAAAACGCTGCAGGGTTATATGGCTCCCCCGGGATCATGGGGGCTTTTTATCGACGAAATCAAACAGTTTTTAACAGAGAAGATGGACATCGACGACAATTCTTCGTTGCGGACCGTGCTGGCCGTCCAGCTGGCTCACCTGCCTTCGCCTACGCGGCAGTTTCCCGTCAGTCTCGAGTTGGAGCATGACTATGTGACGTGGCAGGATGTGGTATTGCGCACACGGGAGGAGGGGCACCGTGAGGATTGGCAGGATCACACCCCCAAGCTTGCAGAGTTTGGTCCGGTGACGTTGACGATCGATGACCCGAACAGCGTGTGTCGACGTGACGTAGGAAAACATATGTTCGTATTGGGTGTGAACCTGCACTCATGGGAGCTGGAATCACCAATCGCTCGGCCGCGGATGTAGTCGGCGGCCTCAGCTTCCGGGATCAGATGTCTTCAACCCCATACATAACATCGGGCTCGATGGAGTTGATCGGACTAGCCCAATTTTCGGGTTGCAGCGGTGTGTCGGGGTCGCATCTGTCTTGATCATCCAATTCGAAAGCAGCGCGCCAGTCCTCAGGTGCTTCAGCCGGCTCCAGTCGCATTTCCCGCCAGGCATCCAGGTCGTATTCTGATACTTCCCCATCGAGATACTGAGTCTCGATGGTGAGCTGACCAGGATCCCAGTCGATGACCTCAAATAACTCGTTTGTTTGTAAATCCTTGTACCAGCTGCCGGGGACAGGGCTCAGCATTTTCATTGGAATACCCCTCGGTGTGCGTCAATACCTATGAATACAACATATCACGCTGCGGCGTTCTGTCCACCGCGCCATCTGCGCCTCATGCCTGGCATTGAAGCAGCACTGTTTTGCTGCTAACTATTTCTTTCCGAACAAGATCAGTTGCTTGCACTGGGTTTACAGAGTTGACTTAAGTCCTGTCTCGCCTGTATATAGCTTGAGGGGACGGTCCCAAGGTGGTCACATGAATAAATTGTCTAAAAAGCACGTAAACATCTTGTTGAAAATAACGTGCCGGGAACGCGCACGCACTCCGTCTGGGTTGTTCGCCGGAGGTGGGAGTCATAAGTTCTATCTGTGTTGCTCTGTTGTGCAGACAGCGCACTTGCTGAGCGGCTCTCATGCCGCGCTCGTTATCGATCGACCGGTTTGGTGCCTTGGTTGATATGCAGTCGATCGCGATTATCGGTGGCACCGGAGTGGCAGACCTCAACGGTCTTGAGCGGATTGAAGAGCACCAGGTAAATACTCCGTACGGAGCGCCCTCACGACCGATACAGGAGGGCTTGCTGGACGGGGTAAAAGTCTACTTTCTGCAGCGGCATGGCAGTCCCGCGGCGATCCCACCACATCGCATCAATTACCGGGCAAACCTGTGGGCGCTGCAATCCTTCGGCATTGCTGCCATTGTGGCGATCAATGCAGTTGGGGGTATTTCTGCATCGATGAAAACAGGCCGGTTGCTGCTGCCTGACCAGGTAATCGATTACACCTGGGGCAGAGAGCATACTTTTGACGAGGGGCTGGAAGGTCATCTGTTACACATCGACTTTACTGAGCCTTATGACGCTGCATTGCGTGCTGATCTGCTCGCCGCTGCGTCCGTGGCGGGTATTGGTCTAGAACCTCGCGGCGTGCATGGTGTAACACAGGGTCCCCGATTGGAGTCGGCTGCGGAAGTGCAGCGCATGGCGCGTGATGGTTGCGACGTGGTGGGCATGACAGGCATGCCCGAGGCAGCACTGGCGAGAGAGTTGAACGTGCCATATGCAACGGTATGCATGGTGGTCAACGCCGCAGCGGGCCTCGGTGATGTGCCCCTTACACTCGCCTCGATGCGTGAGATTTTACAGCGAGAGGCACAGGTAGTCGGATCACTGTTACAAGCCTTTCTGCGCGGGCGAGCTTAACCTGAGGTAAGACTTGAGTTGGGTGCGTTACGGCGCTGTGGCGGCCGTCGGCGTTACTTTGATAATCAGTCCGATCATTGGGTGGTCTAGATAGTTGATTTCCGTGCTTCGCATCCGGCGGGTCTGCCGCAGGGTGACGGCGTGACGGAAAGGGTAAACCGGTTTTTGCAGAGCGTCCTGCAGCACGCCTTGCGCTTGTTCAGTGTTTTTCCAGTCATCCACTTGCTGCGCTCTGGCCGCCTTTGGTGGAGTCGCGTTTGCTATTGCGGCGGGTCCATTGAGCGAATTGTTGTCGCCTTTTTCACTCGCAAGGGCGCCACGGGGTGACAGAGTCATATCCGCGCTGGCTGTGACAGGACCCAGCGGCGGCGCGGGCATACGCCAATCGTTGTTGAGGTAGTCACCTGACGTGTTCAGCCAGAGATTCGTTTTCAGGTACAGGTAGCGCGACACATATAACGTCACTGTGCCCTGCAGCCGGGCCCAGTATGCATCATCTCCTGATGAATCCAATACGATAGGTATCGCCTTCGGTTGCGACCCTATGGGCATTAACCAGGCTTCATGAAAGAGCACTTCGTGGCGTCCCTCACGGCCCAATCGTGATGCCTCGGCGTTAAATTCTCGCTGGCTTGCGGGCAGCGTTGAAAATGGCTTCGCTGATAAGGGTGTTTGTCCCCTTGCGTATAGCGAGGGCAGACTGCGGGGTTGTTCGGCCGCAGATGCTGCGCCAGATGCTTGGGCAAGGGGGTGATCTGGCCCTACCAGATAAGTTGTTTTGTCAGGGTAGGCGAGGGTCGGCAGTGCTTCCCAGTCCTCTGCGTCGGCGCCGGCCGGGTTGTCGAAAACCAACAGCTCCACGCGATACCATTTGTCATCTTCGGCTAATGTGGCCAAGGCAGGCAGCAGCAAGAGGCCGCCGAGCAATAGGTGAAGTAGGGTGGTAAATGTTTTAACCATTGTTTTTTTCATTCAGATCGGCACAGAAGATATCCATCAGTTGTTCCATATAGTCGTGCCTTGCTGTGATATCGGAAAGTTCCTTTTCAAATCGCAATCGCGTTTCTCCTGCGAGTTTGAATCCCCGGGGATCTGACTGAACCAGCTTGACCAGGCTCAACGGGTGAACAGGCGTTGTCTCTTTGAAATCGATACTACCACCCTCCGATCCAGCTTCGATAGTACGTATGCCTAGTGCCTGTGCACGGATCCGCAGGTGTGACACCAGAAACAGGTTTTTGACCTGCCCAGGTAACAAGCCAAAGCGATCTATCATTTCTACCTGCAGATCGCGGAGGGTACTGTCATCCGCGGCGGCGGCAATGCGCTTATACAAAATGAGGCGACTGTTCACATCTGGCAGGTAATCTTCGGGAATCAGTGCAGGTGCATGCAGTTTTACCTCGGTACCCTGATCGAGTGGTGCGTCTGCATCCGGTATGTCTCCGCGCCTCAGGGAATCCACGGCGCGCTCCAGCATATCCATATACATGGAAAAACCGACGCTATGAATCTGTCCGCTCTGCTCGTCTCCAAGCAGCTCTCCCGCGCCCCTGATTTCAAGGTCGTGGGTTGCCAGTAGATACCCTGCACCGAGGTCGCCCGCGGCCTCGATTGCCTCGAGTCGCTTTTCAGCATCCCGCGTTATGCCCGAGCGGGGAGGAGTGAGAAGATAAGCATAGGCCTGGTGGTGAGACCGTCCGACCCGGCCGCGCAACTGGTGCAATTGTGCAAGGCCGAACTTGTCGGCACGCTCAATGATGATGGTGTTGGCGTTGGGAATATCGATGCCGGTTTCGATGATCGTCGTACATAGCAGCACGTGCTGCTGCCGGTGGTAGAAGCTGGACATGACTTGCTCTAATTGGTTCTCGCGCATCTGACCATGTGCGACCGCGATATTTATTTCCGGCAGCAATTCACGCAGTTTGCGTGCCGTTTCTTCGATTGTTTTCACTTCATTATGGAGAAAATAGACCTGCCCACCCCTGAGCGTCTCCCGCAGAACCGCCTCCTTGATAAGTGCGACGTTGTGCTCCCTTACAAACGTTTTTATTGAAAGTCTTCTGGCCGGTGGC
>JAAENL010000267.1 GCA_024224435.1 Halieaceae bacterium | reverse complement strand
GGGCAGCTGTAGAGTCAGGACCCATTGATTTCCGTCTAATGGCATGATTCACGGTTTGAAAACGAGCGGTGAACATGTCTGATCTTTTCTGGTTGACGGACGCGCAGATGGCGCGTCTTGAGCCCTTCTTTCCTAAATCCCACGGCAAACCACGCGTCGATGATCGACGTGTCTTGAGCGGGATTATCTTTATTAATCGCAATGGGTTGCGGTGGCGCGATGCACCTGCGGAGTACGGGCCGCACAAGACGCTGTACAACCGTTGGAAGCGTTGGAGCGACAAAGGTATCTTCGCGCAGATGATGGTAGGTCTGGCTGCCGAACACGGCGAAGAGAGGACTGTGATGATTGACGCCACCTACCTCAAGGCTCACCGAACCGCGACCAGTTTGGGCGTCAAAAAGGGGGGCGAGGACGCCTGATTGGCCGAACCAAGGGCGGTATGAATACCAAGCTGCACGCCATCTGCGACAGCCGGGGACGCCCTCTCAACCTGTTCGTTACAGCCGGGCAAGTCAGCGACTACATCGGCGCGCGGGCATTGGTGAGCAGATTGCCCAAAGTGGACTGGCTGCTTGGAGATCGGGGTTATGACGCTGATTGGTTCCGAGAAGCGTTGAAAGACAAAGGGATACGCGCTTGCATCCCTGGTCGAAAGCGGCGCAAAAAGACTGTAAAGTACGATAAGCGCCGCTACAAACGGCGCAACCAGATCGAAATCATGTTCGGCAGGTTGAAGGATTGGCGGCGTGTCGCAACTCGATACGACAGATGCCCGAAGGTCTTCCTGTCCGCCATCGCCCTCGCAGCTCTCGTTATTTACTGGCTATGAGTCCTGACCCTAAGTTTGAAAACAACGGCGAAATACCTTAAGCTAAAAGCTGCCAACCGATGATAGGCCAATTCCGGTTTAAGATAACAGCAACAACACTTCTAGTATGTGCGGACAAT
>JAAENL010000266.1 GCA_024224435.1 Halieaceae bacterium | reverse complement strand
TTATATAGGGAAAATTACTCCAGTTAGTTGTCACAGGCAATGCGCTAACGTGTGACTATGTACCACACTGTGAGTTGTAGACACTGGTTGACTTTCACCACCTGCAACCGCGAGAATAGAGGCGTCTTGCAAATGGCAATGGCTAATGTCGAGTACCCTCGGCCGCTGGCTTACTGCGTTAATTCGATTATTTGACGCAGCTGTTTGGAAGTCCCGTATTCAATTCGTGCCGCATCGGCCGGGTTGAGGGCCAGACACTGCGCTACCCCGCAGGGCGACCGATACACGGGCTGTTCGTGATCGTAATCCTAGATTGGGTGATTTCGGACGGTGTATCGAGCTTGAAATGGGGTGGTGTAGCTTGGGAAAGCCTGTTCCTGGCATTTCTATAGCAATACCCACACACAATTTTTGGAATGCTCCGGCGAGGGTTACGCGCTGGGCGTTTTGATTTGGAGAATGATGGTGGAGTTGTTATCAGGCGGTGAAATGATCGCTCGCGCTCTGGAGGATGAAGGCGTTGAGTATATCTTCGGCTATCCCGGTGGTGCGGTTTTGCATATTTACGATGCGCTGTTCAAGGATTGCAAGGTGCCCCATGTGCTCGTGCGACACGAGCAGGCGGCTACCCATGCCGCGGACGGTTACACGCGTGCAACGGGGAAGCCGGGCGTGGTGTTGGTAACATCCGGGCCCGGAGCAACCAATGCGGTGACCGGAATTGCCACGGCTTATATGGACTCGACGCCCATGGTGGTTTTATCCGGGCAGGTCCAGAGTCATCTGATTGGCGAAGACGCATTTCAGGAAACGGATATGATCGGCATATCACGGCCCATCGTGAAGCACAGCTTTATGGTGAAGCGCACGGAAGATTTGCCGGGGATTATCAAGAAAGCGTTTCACATCGCGGTCAGCGGCCGCCCGGGCCCCGTGGTCATTGATATTCCGAAAGACCTGACTCGGCCCGATGAAAAGTTCGAGTACGATTATCCCAAGTCGGTGAAGATGCGCTCGTACTCGCCTGCGCAGCGCGGCCATACCGGGCAGGTGAAGAAAGCGGCACGACTCCTGCTCGCTGCGAAGCGGCCAATTATCTACAGCGGAGGTGGCGTCATATTGGGTGAGGGCAGCGAGCTGCTGACGCAGCTCGCGAGGCACCTCAATTTCCCGGTGACTAATACCTTGATGGGACTTGGCGCATTTCCGGGAACCGATCCACAGTTTCTTGGCATGCTCGGGATGCACGGTTTTTACGAGGCCAACATGGCCATGCACTACAGCGATTGTATTCTTGCGGTGGGTGCACGCTTTGACGACCGCGTGACCAACACGGTGGAGAAGTTCTGCCCCGGTGCCAAGATAATTCACATCGACGTGGACCCTGCGTCTATCTCCAAGACGGTGATGGCTGATATACCTATAGTGGGCCCGGTCCAGTCTGTATTGACTGAACTGATTGCCCAGGTAAAAGCGATACAGGAGAAAGACGCCGCCTTGCCGGACCAGGCAGCGCTGGGCAAGTGGTGGCAGCAAATTGAAGAGTGGCGTGATGCGCATGGTTTATTCCATGGACGTCGTTACGGAGACAGCGATACGATTATGCCCCAGCAGGTAATCGAGAGCCTGTTTCGGGCGACTAATGGCGATGCCTACGTTACGTCTGACGTCGGTCAGCATCAGATGTTTGCGGCACAGTACTACCGCTTTGACAAGCCGCGGCGCTGGATCAATTCCGGCGGGCTGGGCACGATGGGTTTTGGACTCCCTGCCGCCATGGGGGCGAAGCTGGCGTTTCCGGATGCCAATGTTGCCTGCGTTACCGGTGAGGGCAGCATCCAGATGAATATTCAGGAGCTATCTACCTGCACCCAGTACAACCTTGGAGTGAAGATCATTAACCTGCGTAATAACTATCTGGGCATGGTCAAGCAGTGGCAGGACATGCAGTATGAGGGTCGCTATGCGATGAGTACCTATGAAGATTCTCTGCCTGACTTTGTTAAGCTGGCAGAATCCTATGGCCACGTGGGCATGCAGGTTACCGCAATGGCCGATCTTGATGCCGCCATGGATGAGGCGTTTGCTATGAAAGATAAACTGGTATTCCTCGATATATTCGTTGATCCGAAGGAGCATGTGTACCCGATGCACGTTGCGCCGAACGGTTCGATGAAGGATATGTGGCTCAGCAAGAACGAGAGGACCTGACATGCGACGCATTATTTCTATGCTGATGGAAAATGAGCCCGGAGCGCTGTCTCGTGTTGTTGGTCTTTTCTCGCAACGTGGGTACAACATTGAAACCTTGAACGTAGCGGCCACCAACGATCCCACACTGTCGCGGCTCACCCTGACAACGGCGGGTGACGACCTGCGAATCGAGCAGCTGACCAAGCAGCTCAACAAACTCGTGGACGTCGTCAAGCTCGCTGACCTGACAGAGGGCGCTCATGTGGAGCGGGACCTGATGTTGATCAAGGTTCGGGCGGCGGGTGCCGCCCGAGAAGAGATCAAGCGGACCACGGATGTATTCCGGGGCCAGATCGTTGATGTCGGGCCTTCTATCTACACGATTCAGCTGACTGGTCCCAGCGATAAGCTGGATGCTTTTGTCGCGGCCATGCCCGACGGGGACGTGCTCGAGGTCGTGCGTTCTGGCGTTGCGGGGATTTCCCGTGGGGAGAAGGTGCTCTCGCTGTAGTCCTTAGCCGGTTGTTGTAACGTTTCGTTTGCGCATCCGGTGCAGGAGTCAAGTGAGGGATAGCGGCTGTCGCGTTCTGTACTGTGGGTGAGTGCGCCTCACAGCGGCAAGGGCGTGCTTTTTTTTGTTTGTATGGCTGGGTTCCAGAGTTGCTTTACGCAGCGGTGAGTGCAAAACACTTTTGCAAGCGTTGCGGGCCAAAAAAAAGAGGCCGCTGGCCCCTTTTTAATGGCAGTGGCATAAAATCAGACAATTCGCTTCATTGCTGTCATATAGCCTCGTAGCTCCCTGCCGATCACTTCTACCGGGTGGTTGCGAATGGCATCATTCACTGCAATCAGCTCGACATTGTCGACGCCTGTGTCCGGCGCCATGCCTTTACCGATGACGTCCGTATCAATTTTGCTCATGAAATCCGCCAACAGCGGTCGGCAGGCATGGTCAAACAGGTAGCATCCGTATTCAGCAGTATCGGA
>JAAENL010000265.1 GCA_024224435.1 Halieaceae bacterium | reverse complement strand
TTTGTCAGTCGCAAGTCGAACCCCTTCACCGACAGCGTCGCGCTAACCGCCATGCGCACTATCTACCAGAATATCCAGACCGCTTGCGCCGAGCCAGACAACCGGCAGGCGCGCGAAGCGATGATGCTTGCGGCCACTCAGGGCGGTATTGCGTTTGCCAATGCTTCCGTGACCCTTATCCACGGCATGAGTCGCCCCATTGGCGCCTTGTTCCATGTGCCCCATGGGCTGAGTAATGCAATGCTGCTGCCGGAGGTAACCGCATGGTCTGTTGGTGCTGCGGCGCAACGCTACGCGGAATGTGCGCGCTACATCGGCGTTGCGGAAACATCAAACGCAGATACACTGGCTTGCGAGAAATTGGTTGACGCACTGCGTGCACTGACACTGGATCTGCAGGTGCCTGGGCCTGCCAAGTGGGGCATTACTGAACGGGACTGGTTTGACTCGCTCCGGCTGATGGCGACGCAGGCACTGGACTCTGGCTCCCCGGCGAACAACCCGCGTATTCCCGACATGGCGGAAATTATCAGCCTCTATGAGCGTATCTGGTAGCAGGCGAAATACTGCAACAGGATATATCCATATACTTTGCGGTTATTGGTAACTACGTTTTTGATTCTATAAAGTCCGCACCAGGAACATGGACACAGGAGGGTGTCATTCCTCGTGGATCTGGATATTGATAATCTGAATAAAACGCTGCGTGATGCCAGTGCAGGGGACATCGTGGCCTGGGCGCTGGGTTTGCAGCAGCGCACGATTGCGACCACCAGCATGGGGCGCAACGCCGCGGCCATGCTGCACCTCGTGGGACAGGTCGACGCGACGGTGCCTACCATCTGGGTTGATACCGGCTACAACCTCCGCGATACCTATGTGGTCGCAGACAGGCTGATCCGCAGCCTCGACGTGAATATTCATGTGTACTCTCCAGAGATGACCTCGGAGCGCCGCAATGCATTAACCGGCGGTATTCCCACGGTTGAGGAAGAAGAGCGGCACCAGGAATTTACCCGGCAGGTAAAGCTGGAGCCTTTTGAACGCGCGCTGAGCGACTTTCAGCCGCAAATCTGGCTGACCGGTATTCGTCGCGAGGAGACAGAGCACCGCAAAACGTTGGATATCGTGTCCAAAGATGCGCGGGGGATAGTAAAGGTAGCACCCCTATTTTATTGGTCTGAGGAGGATGTTGAAGCCTACATGGACCGTTTCGAGCTACCCACCTGTAAGCATTATTTCGATCCTACCAAGGTGCACGACGGTCGTGAGTGCGGTATGCATACGGCAGCCTGAATGGCTTAGCCCATGACAACGGCAATAGCGATGGCCATCGCTGCCGTTGCCGCAATAAAACAAGCGACTACTATCGCCAAGCGCCGCATGATGCGTTGATCTTCAATGTCGTGTTGCTGTAGTACGTGTTGTGACATGAGTCTTTCTCCACTGGTTTTGGTCATTTACAGTGGCATTGTTTCTTATTGTTTGGGTGCTCGCATTGATGCACGTCAAGTGGCAGGGATATTGACTCGGATGTAGGCGCGCCGCTGCATTTTACCGGTCAATTTTGAGAAGAAATCGGCCGCCAGCATTTGCAAGCCGTATTTGCGGCGCAAGGCGTCGAGCGCTGTTTTCTGATCTGCGGGTGTGGTGAGCAGGTAGGCCTCGGCTTCGATCCAGGCTCCGGTGACGGTGCCGGTGACCGTGCAAGGGGCGACGCGGGCGTCTGCGAAGTTGCGCAGTCGTTTCACTTTTCCCGCGTTGCCGGCGGAGAACAGGTAAACACTATCGCCGTCGGGTGCAAACCATACCGGAGTGGATACCCAGTCACCACTGCGTTTGCGGGTCGAAAAACTGCAGTAGGCGTTCCCCTGTAGTGCTGATAATCCGTTTCTCGCCATCTTTGCCTCGCTGTCTCTGCGCCCCTTTTGGCGCAATGCGCATTAAATCGACAACGCGCGCAGAGCACAATAGTTATGCCCTGCGGGCTTCAAAAATAAAATGGTGCACGAACCCGTGACCCAGTTCGGCAGTGTCGCCCGCTGGCACAAAATACTTATGTCTGGAAGCCTGCGAGCGCATTGGGTAACCTACTGCCCATTCCATTCCTGCACGGTACGTTCAACCCTATGTCTGATATTCATACAGTTGCGGTTCTTCTCAGTGGCAAGCTCCCTGTTACTGGCAGGGTAACGGTCAGAGGTTGGTTGCGCAGCAAGCGCGATTCCAAGGCAGGAATTTCTTTCCTCGCGATTCATGACGGCTCCTCTTTTCACGCGCTGCAGGCGGTTGTGCCCAACACGCTGGCGAACTATGAATCCGAGGTGTTGGCGCTGACCACCGGCTGCGCCGTTATAGTCTCCGGGGATCTGGTCGCGTCGCAGGGCAAGGGGCAGAGTGTCGAAATTCAGGCGAGTTCGGTGGAGGTCGTGGGCGTAGTAGATGATCCCGAGACCTATCCGATCGCCAAGAAGCGGCATACGTTTGAGTACCTGCGCTCCCAGGCCCATCTGCGGCCCCGTACGAATACTTTCGGTGCAATCTCCCGGGTGCGCAGCACCATGGCGAATGCGATGCATAATTTCTTTCACAATGATGGTTTTCAATGGGTCAATACACCCATCATCACCGGCAGTGACTGCGAGGGGGCTGGAGAGCTGTTCCGGGTGAGCACCCTGGATTTAGCGAACCTGCCTCTTACTCCGCAGGGAACGGTTGATTACGCGCAGGATTTTTTCTCGGGCGAGTCTTTCCTCACGGTATCGGGTCAATTGGAATTGGAGTCTTACTGTCTTGCCATGAGCAAGGTATATACCTTTGGGCCCACCTTTCGCGCCGAAAACTCACATACCAGCCGTCACCTTGCTGAGTTTTGGATGGTGGAGCCTGAGGTGGCTTTCGCGGATCTGGATGAGAATGCCCGTTTGGCCGAGCAATTGCTGAAATATGTTATTGGCGCAGTGCTGGATGCGCGTGAGGATGATATGGCGTTTTTTCAGCAACATATCGATGAGGGCCTCATACCGCGCCTGCGCGGTGTGCTGGACAGCCCGTTTGAGCGCATGGACTACAGCGAGGCCATCGATGTGCTCAAAAGCAGTGATGAGACGTTTGAATTTCCAGTTGAGTGGGGTTTGGATCTGGCGTCCGAGCATGAGCGATATCTGACGGAAAAATATATCGGACGTCCTTTGGTGGTAGTGAATTACCCCGCCGAGATCAAGGCGTTTTATATGCGGCTAAACGATGACGGCAGGACCGTTGCCGCCATGGATGTGTTAGCTCCGGGCATGGGTGAGATTATTGGTGGCAGTCAGCGAGAAGAGCGACTGGATGTGCTGGACGCACGTATGGACGAGGCACTGCATGAGGAACTGTGGTGGTATCGGGATCTGCGCCGCTATGGAACAGTGCCGCATGCAGGGTTTGGCCTGGGTTTCGAGCGACTGTTGAACTACGTGACCGGTATGGAAAACGTTCGAGACGCGATACCTTTCCCGCGAACACCGGGGCACAGCGTCTTTTGAGAGCCCGCTGAGCGGTGTAAGCCACTTGCCCCATATTGGGTGTTTTCGGCGGTTTCCTGCGATATCTGTGTAAAATTCCCGAAAAAGAAGGGGGGGGACGCGTAGGGGTCGTCCATACTGAATAGGTGTGCAACGGCCTTGATGGCAGGGGTGAGTGTCAGTGCGACGATCCTACAAAGACGGCGGTATGGACTGTGGCGATGAGATGACCGTAGTCGATACCTTCACCAGGCTGATCTTCGGCGATTCCGATTTCTCTGAAGGTGAAATAGAGATCATTGAGACCTTGCGAGTGGTAAACCCCGACGTGTGGTGTGATACCTACCCGCAGATGGGCGAGTACCTGCGTAATCTCGGCGTTCGAGAGATGATTCAACTTGTATCCCGGGTCAGGGAGCAGATGCTGCAAGACACGCACAGGCCAGTAACAGGGGGCGTAAATATGGAGGTTTCACGCTTCCCTGTGTCTACGAAGTAGCGTCCTGTGTTGCGGGTGTGGCCACATTTTTCAGGCCGCAGCCCGGAACTGGAGCAAACAACGCCTGGTTGCTAATGTCTTCGTCGAGTCCGGTCAGAGAAAGCTCGACTTCCTGTTCGATTTGAAAGCGACGAGTGGTACTGGTCAGGCTTGCGGTCCATTTATCGTAGCTGAATTTTTCAGGATCTTGGCGCAGATCTACAAAACCAGTCAGTCCGTTTTGCGTCAGGCGTGCAGTGAATCCGCTGCTGGTCACGTGGGAGATTATCGCCTTGAAAGTCACGCCGCCATCCTGGGTCAGCCGCTTGAGATAATTCCCTGCCAACCAGCGATCGGTTTCCATGGTCGCTTCACGGCTTGCGCTGATGCGGTTTCTCAGTTTCTTTAACAGCGCTTCTTCAATATTCTCAGCAGGTGCTTTTTTGTTCAGGATGGCCTTGATCTGAAGGTGCACCAGAAAGTCAACGTATTTGCGCAGGGGCGAGGTGCAGTTGGTGTAACATTCCAGCGCCATGCCCATGTGGGGTGAGTGCTGTGTTGTCACTACCGCGCGGGTTAGAAGCCTGTTAGCCATGGTGCGTAAAGGCAGCTTTCGCCCCTCGGCAGAGAGCCCCTTAATAATGTCGCGGTAACCTTGCACGGTGTCCGGGTCAAGTGCAGCGAGGTCCGGGGCGTGCATTTCGAGAAATTTTTTCAATTCCTCCCGTCGGTCTGACCGAAATCCCGGATGGGCAATGAAAGGTCCGGTAGTCTTGCTCGTCACTAAGAATCGCGCTGCGCAACGATTCGTCGCGACCATGCATTCCTCGACCAGCTTTTGAGAGAGTAATTTTTCCGCGGTCTCGATGGTCTCGATCTGTTTGTTGTCATTGAGAATCCATCGAAACTCTTGCCTATCGTCCATAAGCAGGTTGTTCTGCTCGCGGTGGCTGCGCAGTGCGCGATAGACCTGATAGAGAGACTCCAGAGGCGTGGAGTGGCTCATTAACTCGTCGTACTGCCCATTGAGGTAGCGATCAACTGCATAGTAAGACAGCTTCGCTCGCGAGCGCACGGTGGCTTCAATAAATTCAAACTCACCTACCTCTCCGGCGTCGCTGACGGAGATTTTGCACACGAGCGCCGGCCGGTCCGCACCCTCGGAGAGCGCGCAGGTGTCTTGCGACAGTATTTCGGGGAGCATCGGCAGGACATCACCATGGAAATAGACGGAGGTCGCGCGCTGGGCTATGTCCTTGTATAGCTTCGACGAGGTTTTCACATAGGCTGTTGGGTCGGCAATTGCGACAAACAATGTCCATCCATCCTCACTGATTTCAGCATAGAGCGCATCGTCAATGTCCTGTGTTTTCGCCGCGTCGATGGTGACGAACTCGAGATCGGTCAGGTCCCTTCGGCCCAGCCCCGTCTCTGGAGGGTGCTCTGCGAGGTTTTTTTCAATGTCATTGAGACTACCCTTGCTCCACTGGTTGGGCAGATGGTACTTGCTGATGCTGTAGAGAATTTCAATCCCGGGGGTAGTTTCATCGCCCAGAACCGACAGCACCTTGGCCTGTGGTTTGCCGTCTCGAATAGGGTGGCGAAGTATCGCGCAGCGCAGGAAGTCTCCCTCTTTTGCGCCGTTGCGGGCCTGTGCGGGGAGGAATAGCCAACGGCTGAACTGCGGCAGATCCGGCACAACGAAAATGGCCTTACCTTTGCGGACGCAGCGCCCTGTGAATTCTTCAACGGGACTATCGATCAGCTTTTCGATATCCGCAACAGTTTTGTTGTCCCTGGTGGGACGTATACAAACCTGTACCCGATCGTTCGGAAAAACCTTGAGCATTTCCTGTGGCGGGATAAACACTTCCCGGCCATCGTCCAGCACGGCGAAGCCATAACGGGCTTGAGTACCTTTGACAACTGCTTCGGCGCGTTCCTTCGCAGCCTCCATCTGGTTTTTCAGATCTGTAAGCTGAGTGAGATTATCCTGAGTAAGCATGAAGCAGAGTAATTATCATGGAGTCAGCGCTCCATCGTAGCTCAATTCCAGCCTGCTGTCAGTGAGTTATGGTGGAATGACACAAAGCTTTGCGAATTTGCCATGATGCCTTGACAGTTCCCCGCAGCCAGTCCAATAATCGAAGCATTGCGGTTGCATGCCGCCGGGATGTGAATTTGAATAATTTTCAGACGCCGGGCTGCTTTATCAACACAGTCGTGCCGGAGTCGAGCGCCACGTGTCATCATGTTACCAGTGAGTGTTGTTCACTGGGGTGCGTTTCTCACGCCGCCAAAGTCACCTCGAAAATAGCTTTTCCCACCGTGTCTTATTCCCCCCAGCTGTTAAAGCGGCTGGGGCATTGTTGTGCTCCCTTGAAACTCACCGAGAGGAATTCTTTATGGACCGAGATTCTACGCTGCGTGTAGAAAAAACCACCTCACTCAAAGCTGTTGTCAAAAAGACATATGTACTGGATACCAACGTATTGCTACACGACCCGACGGCGGTAGTTGCCTTCAAACAACATCACGTGGTCATTCCGATGACCGTTCTGGAAGAACTCGATCATATCAAGGACCGTCGCGACAAGACCGTCAGTCGTGAGGCGCGTATCGCAATACAGATGATTGATAAGGTCGTCGATAACGCATCGCCGCAGGATATTCAGGCCGGCGTGCCGGTGCCTGGCTCAACGCCAGAGGACGTACCCCGGGGAACACTCGCGATATACCCTGACCAGCGGCTGATTGGCGACGGTGATGTGCCTTATCTTGACGGCACGCAAGATCAGGCCAATGACAATCGCATAATCAATGTGGCCTTGAGCCTCCAGGCGGAAAACCCCGCTGAGTTTGTCTGTCTGGTGACCAAGGACATCAACATGCGAATCAAGGCGAAGGGTTCTGGCCTGATACACGTTGAGGACTACAGGCGCGACAGAGTTCTCGATGATATCGACCTGCTTGCGCGGGGTTACGAGCATGTAGAGGGAGATTTTTGGTCCATGATCAGCGAAGTCGATACGCTGCGAGAGGGCAATTGCACGCTGCACCGGATTCCGCGTAAATCGCTGCCACAGGCTTATCCCAATATGTTCGTGCACGACGATCAGGAATTTATTGCCTTCGTGCAGCGCGTGGAGAGGGACTTTGTTTATCTGCGCTGCGATTCCCGTGACAATCTAATGCACAAGCGTTTCTGGGGTTTGTCACCGCGTAATCTGGAACAGGCAATGGCCATGTCTCTGCTGGACAATGACAGCGTGGACATGACGGTGATGACCGGTCCCGCCGGGTCGGGCAAAACACTGCTGGCGCTCGCTTACGGCCTGCACGCGATCCTCGAGCAGAATAAATACAGTAAATTGATCGTGGCGCGCTCTACTCCCCCGATCGCAGAGGATATTGGTTTTCTGCCGGGCACAGAGGAAGAGAAAATGGCGCCTTGGCTAGCCGCATTCGACGATAATCTGGAGGTATTGCACGGCACGGATGAATCGTGTCACGGCAGTATTACGTACGTTAAAGAACGGGCCAATATCCAGTTCAAGTCGCTGAACTTTATGCGCGGGCGCTCGTTCAATAACGCTTATATCGTGATTGATGAGGCGCAGGGATTGACCCAGTTTCAACTCAAGTCAGTGATTAGTCGGGTCGGGGCCGATTCCAAGATTGTGGTGCTGGGTAACCTGGCTCAAATAGACAACAAGTATATTTCTCCGCTGACCTCAGGGCTCACTTACCTGGTAGAAAAAAGCAAGGCCTACCCCCACGCGGGCATCATGCACGTGAACGGTATCGTCCGTTCGCGCCTGGCCGCCTTTGCTGAGGAGAACCTTTAGCAATTGTGTCCCGGGACAGGGGTCGCAGTGTACGAGGTTATGCGCTCCGGCTCTGTCCGCTGGCAGGTAGAGTGCGCAGGAAAATCTGTGCAGGCGTTTGGCCATGGGGCGTAAACGATCACCCCTCAACGGTGGTTTGCGGGTACACTATGGGCCATGGAAAAATTATTTATCTTGTTTCAGGCGCTGGCGCCGCAACATCTCTTGTCTCGCTTCACCGGCGCTCTGGCCGAGTGGCGTCATCCAGTCTGGTTAAAAGACTTTGTCATCCATCGTTTTATACGTGCCTTTGATGTGGATATGTCAGAGGCACAGGAGCCAGACTACGGCCGTTATGCCTGTTTTAACGAGTTTTTCACGCGTCCTCTGCGCGATGGCGTGCGACCCCTCGCGAGCGCGGAGCTTGTTTGCCCCGCTGATGGGGCGGTCAGCCAGATAGGTGACATTGCTGAGGGGAGGCTTCTACAAGCCAAGGGTCGTGACTATACGGTAGCCGACCTGCTGGGCGGAGATTCGAGCCGTGCAGCAGCGTTTCGCGGCGGCCGATTTGCGACCATTTACCTGTCGCCAAGGGATTATCACCGGGTACATATGCCCGTGGCTGGCCGGTTAACGGCGAGTTGCTATGTTCCCGGCCAGTTATTTTCGGTGAACGGTGTTACCGCTGACAACGTGGACAGGCTGTTTGCGCGTAACGAGCGCCTGGTCTGCCACTTCGATACGGAACTCGGTCCCATGGCAATGGTGCTGGTCGGTGCCATGGTGGTGGCGGGCATCGAAACGGTGTGGGCGGGTCGTGTCGCACCGCCGCAACGGCGACGACAGTTGGTCGATCATGTGAATCTCCCCGCAGAGGTCTCGCTGGCCAAAGGCGAGGAGATGGGGCGCTTTTATCTCGGCTCTACAGTAATTCTGTTATTCCCGGAAGGGGTGATGGAATTTGACGGGCGCTATGCCCCCGGAGTGATGACGCGCGTGGGGGAAAGTTTAGGCGCAGTGGTCTGATCCTGAGCTGGATTACTGTCGACTGTCTTCCAGACTGGCCACGATGCGCCGATAACTTTGCAGCCTCTGCTCGCCGATATCACCCGTAGCGACGCATTGCAGGATCGCGCAGCCCGGTTCTTCCTCGTGCTGGCAGTCGCGGAACTTGCAGTGCCCCAAGAGTGGCTGAAATTCACGGAAACCCTGCTCTACCTGCTCTCGGGTCATGTGCCACAGCCCGAACTCGCGAACTCCTGGGGAGTCTATCAGTGAACCGCCGCATTGCAGATGCAGCAATTGTGCGGTCGTGGTGGTATGGGTGCCCTTTTGGTTGTTTTCTGACAGTGGCCCCACGGGCATCTGCGCGCCCGGCAGCAAGGCGTTCACTAATGATGATTTGCCGACGCCAGACTGTCCGACGAAGACGCTGGTACGTTCTTCCAAAGCGCAATGGAGAGCTTCCGTACCGCCGGTTTTGACGGAGGTGTGAATGATTTTATAGCCCAGATCGCGGTAAATGCTGAGCATGCTGTGAATCGCTTCCTCTCTGGCTGTGTCCCGCGTGAGCAGGTCGACTTTATTCAGCAGGATTACCGGCTCTATTCCGACCGCATCTGCTGCAACCAGGTAGCGGTCGATTAAATTGGCATGGGGCTCGGGGTAGGGCGCTATGACCAGCATAATCCTGTCGATGTTGGCGGCGACTGGCTTCAACTTGCCATAGGGATCCGGCCGGCAAAGCTCACTGCGTCTTGGTCGTTGAGCCACCACAACCCCGAACGGATCTCCCTCACGCCAGATCACATGGTCACCGGTAACCAGTCCGTCCAGGTTGGCTCTCAGGTGGCAGCGGCAACTCGAACCCGGTATGGACTCCACAGCGACTTGCGTTCCATAATGGGCTACGATCAGGCCATCCTGCTCCGGGCCGAGTTCTCCGCCCGACAGTGCACCCTGCGCCGCCTCGTCGCGCCGGGCGGCCCGCTTGGCTCGCTCCTCCTGAATTTTTTCCACTCGCCACGCTTGTTGTCGGCTGAGTTTACGTTTGCTCATCTATCCATTATTAGCGTGGCGTGTTGGTCTGTCGAGGCAATTTGTTACACTGGCGGCCTAACCTAACCTACCGGACCGGACAGAAATCGTATGCAGGATGCCAGTAATCTCATCTGGGTTGATATGGAAATGACCGGCCTGGACCCGGAAGGCGACGCTGTTATTGAAATCGCCACCATCGTCACTGATAGTTTGTTGAACACACTCGCGGAGGGACCTGTTATCGCGGTGCACCAGTCGGATAGCCGGCTGGATGGCATGGACGAGTGGAATACAAAACACCATAACCAGTCTGGCCTGGTGGCTCGTGTACGCGCCAGTAATATCGATGAGGCGCATGCGGAGCGTGAGACCATTGCCTTCCTGGAGCAATGGGTTCCGGCGAACGCGTCGCCCATGTGCGGCAATTCAATCTGCCAGGACAGGCGTTTTATGGCGCGGCATATGCCAGCACTGGAAGCATTTTTCCATTACCGCAACCTTGACGTGAGCACGCTGAAAATATTGATGATGCGCTGGCGGCCTGAGCTTGCGTCAGGTATTTCCAAGTCCGCCGCCCATCTGGCGCTGGACGATATTCGTGAGTCGATCAGCGAAATGCGTTACTACCGGGAGCATTTCCTCAGGCTGGAGTAACGCCATGCTGATTGAGTGCCCAGGCAACGTGCTCGCGGACCAGGGAAGAAGCGTGGTGCTCCCTCTGGCGCAGCGCCTGTATTACGCGCTCGGAAGAGGGCGCATTGCCCAGCGCTATCGCGACATTGCGCAGCCAGCGTTCATAGCCGATGCGGCGAATGGCAGAGCCGGCGGTCTTTACCAGGAACGTGTCCTCATCCCATAGCAACAAGGCAGTGAGCTCTGTATCCGACAGGCCATGACGGGGGCGAAAGTCCGGTTCATCAGTGTGGCGTGCAAATTTATTCCAGGGGCAGCATAGCTGGCAATCGTCGCAACCGAATACCCGGTTTCCCATCATGGGTCGCAACGCTGGATCGATGCTGCCTTTGTGTTCAATGGTTAGATAGGAAATACATTTGCGCGCATCCAGCTGGAAGGGACCGGTAAATGCCTGTGTCGGGCAGATATCGAGGCAGGTGGTACACGTGCCGCAATGCTTCTCGCTGTGTGGTTTGTCAACCGGCAGCGGCAGGTCCGTGTAGATTTCCCCGAGGAAAAACCAGGAGCCGGCGTCCTTATTGATAAGCATCGTATTTTTAGCGATCCAGCCAAGGCCGGCCTGTTCTGCAATAGCGCGCTCCAGCACTGGCGCGCTATCGACAAAGGCGCGGTAGGCCCCACCTCCCGCTGCTTCCTCAATGCGCGTGGCGAGCTGAGCAAGTCGTTTGCGGATCAGTTTGTGGTAGTCGCGCCCGAGAGTGTACCGTGAGATATAGCCGGACTCCGGCGACTGCAGTACGTCAAGCGCTCTGGTGTCATCAGCCAGATAATCCATTCGCAGTGAGATTACGCGCAGGGTGCCTGGAATGAGTTCGTCGGGCCTGGCGCGTTTACTGCCGTGCCGCGCCATGTAGTCCATGTCACCGTGGAAGCCCGCGTCCAGCCACTTCTGCAGGTAGTGCTCGTGCTCGTCCAGCTTCACGTGGGTAACGCCAGTTTGCTGGAACCCCAGTTCACTGGCCCATCGCCTGATATCTGACGACAGTGCCTGCAGCTCCTGTTTTGTTGGCGCTTTCTGCAATTCCAATCGCCCCGTAGTTAGCTCCTGCCACTATTTTGACAGAACCTATCCCGCTCTGCGCTGCTTAATTCGGGCGCAGCGTGACTAAAACGTGTGCCTGCGTTTTACCGCTTGCGCAGAGCAGTGGATGTTCACTCGAATAAGGCCTGTTATCCTAGCCGAAGAGGTACGGCGTGAAATGGCCGGCCGTTATCAATCGCGGACTGAAATATGTTGGGAACTGAAACACTTTATACCGCAGGACAAACCCGCGCCCTCGATCAATGTGCCATCGAGAAGCACGGTATCGCCGGCGTGACACTGATGGCCCGCGCTGCCGCCGTGGCCTTTCGTTATTTGCTCGAACTATGGCCCGAAACCGATGCTATAACAGTATTTTGTGGTACGGGTAACAACGGCGGTGACGGTTACCTTCTGGCCGACCTTGCGCACAAGCGTGGCATTGGTGCCACAGTGGTGCAGTTGGGTGACAGCAGCAAAATTACTGGCGATGCCCTGTTGGCGCGCGAGCAGGCAATGGCCAACGGCGTGCCGGTTTGCTCCTTTGACTCACACCAAATGCCCATCGATGGTGTACTCGTCGACGCCATGCTCGGGACAGGCCTTGGAGGCACGTTGCGAGGTGAGTATCCGGCGGTTATCTCTGCCATCAACAGCAGCCACTTGCCGGTGTTGGCGATCGATATTCCCTCGGGTATTTGCAGTGACACAGGCAGAGTGCTCGGCGACGCAGTGAGGGCGGATTTGACGGTAACGTTTATCGGCATGAAACGCGGCCTGTTCACATTTGAGGCGCCGGAATATACCGGAGCGGTTCAGTTTGCCGACCTCGGAGTACCCGTCAGCGTTTACCAATCGACGGGCGGCAACTGCGCAAGACTGGATCTCGCCGCGCTGCTGGAGCGATTGCCGGCGCGCGCGTTAACCACTCATAAAGGCCACTGCGGTACCGTGCTGGTTGTGGGCGGCGATTATGGCATGGCGGGTGCGGCAGCGATGGCCGCGGAGGCCGCATTGCGATGTGGCGCGGGTTTGGTGAGCGTAGCGACCCGTCCTGAACATGTTGCGGCGCTGGTGGCGCGCGCTCCGGAGGCCATGCCCCGCGGAGTCTCTTCTGATGAAGAATTTACGCCCCTGCTGGAGGCGGCTGATGTGCTGGTGGCGGGCCCTGGTCTTGGCGACTCGGCCTGGTCGAGACAGTTACTGCACAGATCGCTGGCGAGCGGCAAGCCGGTATTGTTGGATGCCGATGCACTGACAATGCGCGCCAAGGGAGTGGTGGAAGATTCCGGGTCGGGTCCACGCATCATGACGCCACATCCGGGCGAGGCGGCTCGCCTGCTCGGCACGACTGCTGCCGTGGTTCAGGCTGATCGTTTTGCCGCGATAGAGGAGCTGCAGGCGCGCTATTCGGCTACGGTGGTGCTAAAGGGTAATGGCAGTCTTATCGCTGATCGCGAACAGACGCTGTTGTGCGACTACGGTAATCCCGGTATGGCAAGCGGAGGCATGGGGGACGTGTTAAGCGGCGTCATTGGTTCGTTATGGGCTCAGGGCCTCACCACTATTGAAGCGGCCGCACTGGGCACCTGTCTGCATGGTGCCGCGGCAGATATCGCGGCCGAGGAGGGTCAGCGAGGGCTGCTGGCAACGGACTTGCTGCCGCGCCTGCGGGCTTTACTGGGCTGATGACAGGCTTTGCGCAAACCGCCGTTGACGAACCTGCCCTGGTAGCGAACGGCGCTGCATTGGCGCGAGCTGCGGAGAGCGGGCTGGTCGTTTATCTGCAGGGCGGCCTGGGTATGGGCAAGACAACGTTCAGTCGCGGATTCATTCAGCAACTTGGCCATCGCGGTGCTGTAAAGAGCCCTACCTACACGCTGGTTGAGCCCTACGAGCTGCAGGCTTATCAAGTTTTCCACTTCGACCTCTACCGGCTGGGCGACCCAGAGGAGCTGGAATTTATCGGTATCCGGGATTATTTTGGTGATTTTTCCGTTTGCCTGGTGGAATGGCCCGAGCGGGGTGAGGGCGCTTTGCCCTCGGCAGATTTAGTGATTACCATTGAACGCAACGAACCGGGGCGTCGCGTGAGTTTTGACGTTAGGTCTGAGCGAGGTGAGCGGGTAATGGCTCGGCTGCGAGCGCAGCCCGACGGTTAGATGTCGGGTTTATCAATACAGTTATTGGTCAGCGGGAGTGTTATGGGCAGGGCGTGTTGTATCTGGGTGGCCCTTTTTTTGCTGGTCTGCCCCTCTGTGTGGGCAGCAGAAGTGCACGATGTGCGCCTGTGGCGAGCACCCGACCACACGCGAATTGTTTTTGATCTCACCGCCGCGACCGAGCACTCATTGCTAGTGCTATCCAATCCGCGACGCATCGTGATAGATCTTCGCGACGCCAGTTTGGGCGCTGACTTGACCAAGCTGAACCTGGAAAAAACACCGGTGACCGCGATTCGTTCTGGCATACGCGATGGTGATGATTTGCGCGTTGTGCTCGAGGTCAGTGCCGAGGTCGACCCTCGTAGTTTTGACCTGCGCGCCAATGAACAGGCCGGCGACCGCCTTGTGCTTGATCTTTACGACAAGCAGGCGCGTCCTGTTGAGGTCAAAAAGCAAACAGATGCTGCCGGGAAGCGGGATCTCATAATTGCGATTGATGCTGGACACGGGGGAGAGGACCCGGGCGCGATCGGCCCCTCTCGGGTTCGTGAGAAGGACATTGTGCTGGCTATCTCCCGGGAATTATTTGCACTGCTGGAGTCAGACAAGGGTTTTCGCCCCACGCTCGTTCGCAGCGGCGATTATTACGTCAGTCTCAAGGGGCGCAGAGAACTTGCGCGCAAGCGCCAGGCAGATCTCTTCGTTTCCATTCATGCTGATGCGTTCCGGCGGCCCTCGGCCCACGGTGCCTCTGTTTATGCCCTGTCCACCACTGGCGCAACCAGTACCGCCGCCCGGTACCTGGCGCAACGTGAGAATGCCGCCGATCTGGTCGGGGGGGTCAGCCTGTCAGACAAAGACGACGTGCTGGCTGGCGTGCTGGCCGACCTGTCCATGACGTCGACACTGGATACCAGCCTCAACCTCGGAGACCGCGTGCTACAGAGCATGGACAGCGTTGCTCGGTTGCATAAAAAAAAGGTAGAACAGGCCGGGTTTGCGGTGCTCAAGTCGGCAGATATTCCCTCTATCCTGGTGGAGACGGGATTTATCTCCAACCCCGCCGAGTCACGTAAACTGGCAAGCCGCAGCTATCAAAAGAAAATGGCCTCGGCGATTCACAAGGGAATCAGGAGCTGGTTTCTCGCCCACCCCCCGTCAGGAACGCTGCTTGCCTGGCAGAAACAACAGGGCGGCCAGGAGTACATCATAGCGAGGGGTGATACACTCTCCGGTATCGCGAGTCGTTTTCGTGTGCCCCTGACTGACCTGATGAGTTATAACGACATCAGCAGTACTAAAATAAGGGTGGGGCAAAGGCTCACCATACCCAAGAGTTGACCCCAAGTTTACATGTCTCGAATCCGTTTGCTCAGTTCCAGGCTGGCCAACCAGATCGCCGCCGGCGAGGTGGTAGAGCGCCCGGCGTCCGTGGTCAAGGAATTGCTGGAGAATAGTCTGGACGCGGCTGCGAGCAGAGTAGAAGTGGAGGTCGAGTCCGGCGGTTCTCGCCTGATTCGCATACGCGATGACGGTACTGGCATACCTTCCGAGGATATAGCTCTAGCGCTGGCTCGGCACGCGACCAGCAAAATCACTTCGCTGGAGGATCTGGAGGAGGTCGGCAGCCTGGGCTTTCGTGGAGAGGCGTTGGCCAGCATCGGCTCTGTGTCGCGTCTGGTGCTCACCAGCAATAATTCCGAGAATGGCAGTGAAGGTTGCAGTGCTGTCTGTGAGGGGCGAGAAATGGAGGTGCAGATCAAGCCTGCGGCGCATCCCAGAGGCACGACGGTAGAGGTGCGAGACTTGTTTTTCAACACACCTGCGCGGCGCAAATTCCTGCGCACTGAGAAGACGGAGTTCGGGCACCTGCAAGAGGTGATCAAGCGTCTTGCCCTCTCCCGCTTCGACGTAGCCTTCAACCTGCGGCATAACGGCAAGGTGGTGCACAGCCTGAGAGCGGCGACGACTCTCGTCGACCAGGGGCGTCGTGTTGCCTCGGTGTGCGGCCCCGCTTTCATGGAGCAAGCGGTTGTTATCGAATCGGATGCCTCTCCCTATCGGCTCACTGGCTGGGTCGGGTTGCCTACGTTTTCTCGCAGCCAGGCAGACCTCCAGTATTTCTTTGTAAACGGGCGCATTGTACGTGACAAGCTCGTGGCTCACGCGATTAAGCAGGCCTACCGGGATGTGCTTTACCACGGTCGCCATCCTGCGTTCGTACTTTACCTCGAGCTAGACCCGGCCCTTGTGGATGTGAACGTGCATCCCACAAAACATGAGGTGCGCTTCCGCGACGGCCGCGCAGTGCACAATTTCCTGTTTTCCTCTCTGCATCGTGCTCTGGCGGATCTGCGGCCCGGCACTGAAACGGGTCTGCCCGACGGCACTGCGCACACGGCAGTGGCGGTCGACGGCATGGCTGTCGATGCCGCCACGGGAGAGGTTCGCGCGCAGGGCGCGCTGTCCTGGGATGTGTCGCAGGCCGGTAGCGTGATGTCGGGCGGGCGCGCTCCTGTGGCTGTGGGCCCGGCAAAAGTAACCGAGCAGATGCAAAGCTATGCAAGGCTTTACGGCTCAGCCTCTCCGACCCCGGAGGTGCCCGCTGAGATACCGCCGCTGGGCTACGCACTGGCGCAGTTAAAGGGTATCTATATTCTCTCGGAAAATGCCTTTGGTCTGGTGCTGGTAGACATGCACGCTGCCCACGAGCGCATCACCTACGAGGGTCTTAAAATGTCCCGCGATGCGGAGGGTGTCAGAAGCCAGCCGCTGTTGGTGCCGCAGTCTGTCGCCGTCAGTCAGCGGGAAGTAAGTGTGGCTGAGACACATGCGGCGCTGTTCCGCAACCTGGGTATGGCGGTTGAAACGAGTGGAGAGGAGAGTCTCGTGATTCGCTCGGTGCCAGCGTTGCTCAGAGATTCGGACCTGGAAATGCTATTGCGTGATGTGCTGGCTGATCTCCTAGAGTACGGCAGCTCAGAGCGTATCGAGGCCCACATGGACGAGATTCTTTCGACGATGGCCTGTCATGGCTCTGTTCGGGCTAATCGACGGTTAACTGTGCCGGAGATGAACGCGCTGTTACGTGACATGGAGGAGACCGAGCGTTCCGGGCAGTGTAACCATGGGCGTCCGACCTGGGTTCAGCTGGGCCTCGAGGAACTGGACAAGTTGTTCCTGCGTGGTCGCTGAGGTCCCGATGGCGCCCGCCAAGCCCGCGCTGATATGCTTGATGGGTCCCACCGCTTCCGGTAAGACAGAGTTGGCGATTGCGCTCGCCACTGAGCTGGATTGCGAGCTGGTCAGCGTAGATTCTGCACTGGTTTACCGCGGTTTGGACATTGGCAGCGCCAAACCTGATTATCCTCATCATTTGGTCGATATCTGTGATCCTTCTGAGACCTATTCGGCGGCTCGATTTTCCGAGGATGCAAGAATGCGGGTGGCAGAAATCGTTGCCCGTGGTCGCACCCCCCTGCTGGTAGGGGGAACAATGCTGTATTTCAAAGCTTTTTTGGAGGGTCTCGCCGCTATGCCTGCAGCGGACCCGGTGATTCGCGCGCAGATCGAGCGGGAGGCCGCAGCACAGGGCTGGCCGCATCTGCACCGGCAATTGGCAGCGGTAGATCCCGAGGCAGCGGCGCGTATTCACCCGCAGCATTCGCAGCGGCTGAGTCGAGCGTTGGAGGTTTATCGAGCGACAGGCACTCCGTTGTCGACCTTCCATGCCCGGGGCAACCAGGGAGTCGGAGGGGCTATCCATGATCTTTATCGGGTCATCCAGTTGGCGATCTGCCCAGCTGACCGAGCGCAACTGCACCGCCGTATCGAACAGCGTTTCAGTCTAATGTTAGACGCGGGCTTGGTGCAGGAGGTGCGCCAACTGCAGGCGCGGGGTGATTTGCATCCGGGCTTGCCGGCGGTGAGGGCGGTGGGTTATCGACAGGTCTGGCAGTACCTGGACGGGCTCTGCACGCTCGAGGAAGCGCGTGACAAGGCAATCGCAGCGACACGGCAGCTGGCGAAAAGGCAATTGACCTGGCTCAGGAAATGGCGTGAAGTTGAGTGGATATTAACCGATAATGCGGGTAACGTCTGTAAAAATGACGATTCGCCACAGGATTTGACAGGGGCGCCGTGTACGCCTTTGGCGCAGGCATTGCAGGCCATTGGTGACGTCAGGTTATAACTCAGGCTCGCCTACTATCAGATTGTTGTAAATACATTATAATGAACGACCTGAAATTCAGGTTGAAACCACACTTGGTCCTTGCAGAGTGTGTTAAGACGTTATTTTTTAAAGCTTTTTGGCTCGTTTTTGAGCCCTGTTAAATTAGGAGATTGTTATGTCAAAAGGGCATACGCTACAAGACCCTTACCTGAACATCCTGCGCAAGGAACGAGTGCCGGTTTCTATTTATTTGGTGAACGGCATCAAGCTGCAGGGTCAGATCGAATCCTTTGACCAATTTGTCGTGCTTCTGAAGAATACCGTCAGCCAGATGGTCTATAAGCATGCGATATCGACCGTGGTGCCTTCGCGTGTCGTACGCGTGCCGCTGCAGAACGCTCCGGATGATGAAGAAGCCGGCGGCAGCTAGTTGCGGAGGGTTGGTGAGTCCTGATCAGGGTTTTCCAGCTATCCGACGCGGTTTAACGAGGTAGTATTGTTTTTTGAGCGTCCCAGTTCGGGAGAAAGAGCGGTGCTCGTTCACCTAAACCTCGATAGTGAGTCCCAACGAGAAGACCCGCGTGAATTCGAGGAGCTCGTGATCTCAGCGGGCGGCGATCCTGTTGCCTATTTAATGGGCTCTCGCAGGGCGCCGGATCCACGTGCCTTTGTGGGAGCCGGCAAGCTCGATGAGATTGCACGAGAGGTCGAGGCGCACGGTGCTGAAATCGTTATGTTCAACCACGCCCTGAGCCCTAGCCAGGAGAGAAACCTGGAGGCCGAGCTAAAGTGTCGTGTGCTTGACCGAACAGGCTTGATACTCGATATTTTCGCCCAGCGTGCGCGAACCCATGAGGGCAAGCTTCAGGTGGAGCTTGCACAATTGCAGCATATGACCACACGCCTTGTGCGAGGTTGGACGCATCTCGAGAGACAAAAGGGCGGGATCGGGCTCCGGGGCCCGGGGGAAACGCAGTTGGAAACTGATCGTCGCCTGTTGCGCGCCCGTATACGTTCTCTATCAGCGCGGCTGGAAAAGGTGCGCAAGCAGAGGGATCAGGGGCGCCGCTCCCGCACCCGGGCTGAAATCCCGACGGTTTCGCTGGTCGGCTATACCAATGCGGGTAAATCAACGTTATTTAATCGAGTGACAGAATCCAATGTTTACGTAGCCGACCAGCTGTTTGCGACCCTCGATCCGACTCTGCGGCGCGTTTCGGTGGAGAGTGTGGGTCCTGTGGTGTTAGCGGATACTGTGGGTTTCATCGCGCATCTGCCACACAACCTGGTTGAGGCGTTCAAGGCGACACTGGAAGAAACCTTGAGTGCCCAGCTGCTGATTCACGTGGTCGACGCATCCGACTCGGAGAAAGACCGGAATATGGGCGAGGTGCAGGACGTACTCGCCGAGATTGGCGCGCAGGATATTCCACAGCTGCAGGTGTTTAACAAACTGGACTTGCTGCAGCAGGCGCCGCGCCTTGACCGTGATTCCGACGGTAGACCGCTGCGGGTCTGGTTGAGCGCAGTCACTGGCGAAGGCATTGAACTTCTGATGCAGGCAATTGCCGAACTGGTGGGGCGCGATATGGTGTTGGAGGAGGTCTCTCTCGATCCGGATCAGGGGGATTTGCGCTCGGCATTTTATGGCTTGGGGGCGGTGCAGACGGAGCAGTATGGGGAGGATGGCGTCGCCCATCTTAAAGTGCGACTGCCGCGTGCGGACTGGAACCGCCTGATGAAAAAAGGCCCGGAGACCATTTATTAATGTGTCCTTGCACCGCCCGATAGCGGTTTGGACGCAAAAAGTTTGTTAAACTATGGATCGAAACAAATTAGGAGTTTGATATGTCCTGGAATGAACCGGGCAGTGGCGGTAACAAGCCCAAGGATCCTTGGGGCGGCGGCGATAATAATGGCCCGCCCGATCTGGATGAGGCATTGAAAAAACTGCAAGAGCGTCTCGGCGGTCTGTTTGGCGGCGGAGGGTCATCATCGAAGGGCGGGTCTGGACCGGCTTTTTCGGGCGCTGCGTTTGGTATTGTGTTGCTTGTTGCTGTGGTGATCTGGGGGGCACTGGGTCTCTATCAGGTCGACCAGCAAGAGCGCGGTGTTGTGCTGCGTTTTGGCAAGTACTACGAACTCGTTGGCCCGGGTCTTCACTGGAATCCGCCGCTGATTGATGATGTCACCCTGCTGAATATTACCAAGGTCCGTTCTGCCAGCTTCAGGGAGATCATGCTGACACAGGACGAGAATATCGTCGAAGTGAAAATGTCGGCGCAATACGTTATCACCGACCCAGTGAATTTTGTTCTGAAAGTGCGTGATCCGGAACGTTCTTTGCAACACGCAGCGCAAAGCGCTTTGCGTCATGTTGTCGGTGGTATCAGCATGGACATGGTGCTGACCGAGGGGCGTGTGCAAATTGCCATCGATGTGGAGGACAGGCTGCAGGAATATCTCGACCTTTACGAAACCGGCATTTTAGTAGAGAAAGTGACAGTGGATGAGGGTAAGCCGCCCTCACAGGTGCAGGCCGCTTTTGATGACGTGATCAAGGCGCGAGAAGACGAGGAGCGTGTCAAGAATGAGGCTCAGGCTTACGCGAACGGCGTAGTCCCTGAAGCGCGTGGTGGCGCCCAGCGTCAGATTGAGGAAGCCAACGCTTACATGGAAGAGGTCATCGCTAACGCTGAGGGTGAAGCGGAGCGCTTCACGCGATTGCTTGAGGAATACCAGAAAGCCCCGCAGGTCACCAGGGAGCGTTTGTATCTTGATGCGATACAGGCTGTTTACGCTCAGTCGAGTAAGGTGATGGTGGATGTGGAGGGCGGCAATAACGTGATGTATTTGCCACTGGACAAGTTGGCCTCGCAGGGCCCGAGAGTTAACGGCGGTGACGGGCAACTCAAGGTGGACAGCAGCAACATACGTGAGTTGACCAACGCAGTTACAGAACAGTTACGCCGCGACGCGGCGGTGAGTGAACGTCGCAGGGGAGGGCGTTAAATATGTCCGGACGTAATATTGTAATCATTTTGGTGGCACTCGTTCTGGTACTTGTGGCCAGTAAGTCTCTTTATGTCATAAAGGAAACCGAGCGTGGTGTCTTGTTGCGTTTTGGCGAAGTGGTTGACCCTGATCTGAAGCCAGGTCTGCACGTAAAGGTGCCGTTCGTGAACAGCGTGCGCAAGTTTGATGGTCGCGTGTTGACGGTGGATTCCACGCCTGAGCGTTTTTTTACTCAGGAAAAGAAAGCTCTCATCGTGGACTCTTACGCCAAGTTCAAGGTGTCTGATACCGAGAAATATTACACGGCGACGAGTGGCGACGAGGCGCGCGCTATGGGCTTGTTGGCGCAGCGCATCAACAACGGTTTGAAAGATCAGCTGGCAACCAGAACCATACAGGAGGTGGTATCCGGCGAGCGAGACCAACTCATGCAGGCGCTTACAGCGGAGCTCTCGGCCGTTGTGCAGGAAGTGTATGGTGTGGAGTTGGTGGATGTGCGCGTGAAGCAGATCGATCTTCCCCCGGAAGTGTCTGAGTCGGTTTACCTGCGGATGAATGCCGAGCGTGAAAAAGAGGCTCGGGAGCTGCGTTCACAGGGTCAGGAGCTTGCAGAAGGTATCAGGGCGGCGGCTGACCGGGAAGTGACGGTGTTGAAAGCCAACGCCTACCGAGATGCTGAACTGATCCGGGGTAAGGGTGACGCTACTGCCACCTCCACATATGCCAGCGCCTTCAATCAAGACCCTGAGTTTTACTCATTCACCCGCAGCCTCAGAGCCTACCAGGACGCGTTTCAGGGCCAGGGTGATGTCTTGCTGTTGCATCCGGACAGCGAATTTTTTCGTTACCTGAAGGATTCCAAGGGCGGAAAGTAAAACCCTCGACGCCTGAGTGGCCGTACACCCTGAAAAAGCAGCCTTCGCAGGGGTTGCAGACTGTAATAATAACGGGAAACGCTTTCTCGGGCTGTGTTAAAATGGCAACACCGTAGATACCCGCGCTTAGCCATAAGCGCAGTTGTCACGGTTTTTTTGTGCCCCGCAGTTGGGTAGTGGAGGGTGGATGGACTTCTGGCAAATACTTCCGGTTGCCGTGGCCCTGGTGTTCATTATCGAAGGCATGTTGCCTTTCATCAGCCCACAACGCTGGCGCAATATGTTGGTTGTGGCTGAGCAGATGGACGATCGCCTGATTCGAAAAATCGGCCTTGCCTCAATGTTGTTTGGCGTTGTTACCCTCTACTGGGTGCACTAGGTTCAAGTGAGCGTGATGAAAATAGTAGATCACTGGCAACTGCCCGACGGTGTCGAAGAAGTTCTTCCCGACCAGGCCGAGGCTGTGGAGCGGCTGCGCCGCCAACTGTTGGACCTGTTTCACGGTTGGGGATACCGGCTGGTGATCCCGCCGTTGGTCGAGTTTACCGAATCGTTGCTGGTCGGCTTGGGAGAGGATCTGGACCTGACCACGTTCAAGCTGACTGACCAGATCAGCGGCCGGACACTCGGAATTCGTGCGGATATCACTCCGCAGGTCGCACGCATGGATGCGCACAGCATAGGTGATGAAGGCGTCACTAGACTGTGCTACGCCGGCTCGACATTGCACACGCGCCCGAAATCTCCCTTTGCTTCCCGCTCGCCCATTCAGCTGGGCGCGGAATTATACGGGGACGACAGTGTTGGAGCGGATGTCGAGGTTGTGCGCATGATGCTGGCGACTCTCGAGGCCGCGGGTCTGTCTGGCATCACCCTGGACCTGGGCCACGTTGGGATTTATGAGGCGGTCCTGCTGCACGCTGGACTGGAAGAGGCGCGTGAAGCGACGGTGTTTGATGCCTTGCAACGCAAATCGGTGCCCGATTTATTACAGGCACTCGAAGGTGTTGACGCGGGCACTACCGCGCTGATTGTTGCTTTGGCCAAGCTACACGGTGACGAATCAATACTTGACGAAGCCCGGGCTCTTTACGCGGAAGCTGTGCCGGATGCATTGTTGGGGCTGGACACGCTGCAGCAAGTGGCGCGGACGATTCACCGTCAGCAACCTGACCTTGATATTTATTTTGATTTGGCTGAATTGCGCGGCTATCACTACCATACTGGCCTCGTTTTTGCCGCCTATGTGCCAGGCGTTGGCGAGGCCCTTGCCAATGGCGGTCGCTATAATGATGTAGGAGCTGTTTTTGGCAGGGCGCGACCCGCCACCGGTTTCGCCACGGATCTGAAGGCCCTCATGGCGCTGGTGTCGGACGTGAGCCAGAACGGGGCTATCAGTCTGCCCGGGGTAGATAACGAGATGCTGCTTCTCCGCGTTCACGAGTTGCGTGAGGCCGGCGAAGTCGTCATCCAGAGTTTCTCTGGCGAGGTGGACCCGCGCTGCGACCGTGAATTGGTCGAGGTGGAGGGTCAGTGGTTGATCCGGCCACTCCAGACAACAGGGCGTGACTAAGTCGCGCCATTTTCGTACACCTGAAAATTTAGAGCGGATTCAATGAGTAAGAATGTCGTGGTTCTGGGCACCCAGTGGGGTGATGAGGGCAAGGGCAAGATTGTCGATTTATTGACGGATCAGGCGACTGCCGTTGTCCGCTTTCAAGGGGGACATAATGCCGGGCATACGCTCGTCATTGACGGGGATAAAACAGTCTTGCACCTCATTCCCTCGGGCGTGCTGCGCGAGAACGTGTCCTGTTTGATTGGCAATGGCGTGGTGCTTTCACCCGCGGCAGCCCTGAAAGAGATCGAGGAACTGGAATCGCGTTCTGTGCCGGTGCGCGAGCGCCTTAAAATTTCCCCGGCCTGTCCCCTGATACTGCCGTATCACGTCGCGTTGGACCAGGCCCGTGAAGCCAAGCGCGGCAATGAAAAAATTGGTACGACGGGTCGAGGTATCGGGCCGGCGTATGAAGACAAGGTGGCACGGCGCGGTTTGCGTTTGGGCGACCTGGCCGACGAGCAGCGTTTCGCACGTAAACTCCGGGACGTGATGGAGTACCATAACTTCGCGCTTGAAAACTACTTCCAGGTGGAGGCGCTGGATGTGGATAAGGTGCTGCAAGAGACGCTTGCACTGGGGCGAGAGCTGGTGCCGATGATGGCCGATGTGACGTCTATCCTGCACCAACATCGACTGGCAGGCGACAATATTATGTTCGAGGGCGCCCAGGGTGCGCTGCTGGACATAGATCATGGCACCTATCCCTTTGTGACCAGCTCCAATACGACTGCCGGTGGCACGGCGACCGGATCTGGCTTTGGGCCACTGTATCTTGACTACGTGCTGGGTATTACCAAGGCGTATACCACCCGTGTCGGTTCGGGGCCTTTTCCTCCTGAACTATTCTATGAATCGGGCGCACACCTGGCCCAAAAAGGCCACGAGTTCGGCGCAACCACGGGTAGGCCTCGGCGCTGTGGCTGGTTCGATGCCGTTGCATTGCGTACGGCAGTGAACATTAACTCGGTCAGCGGATTGTGTCTGACCAAACTCGATGTGTTGGATGGATTGGAGTCTATTCGCATCTGTGTGGGCTATACCTGCAAGAATGGCAACCCTGTGCTCAACCCTGTTGACTCCGAAGACTACGAGGGGCTGGTGCCTGTCTACGAGGAAGTGCCCGGTTGGAGTGATTCAACTTTGGGAGCAAGAGCTCTCGAAGAACTGCCGGAGCAGGCACGTAACTATATAAAGAAAATCGAGGCGGTTGTGGGTGCGCCGATTGATATTATCTCCACCGGCCCGGAGCGCCTGGAGACGATCGTGCTCAGGCACCCCTTCGACGCGTGAGGCGCGATTTCTCTGAGCCTTTCCAAGGTCGCAGGAACCCGGTGACCAAGTCCTGTCGCCCCATATAGAAAAAGCATGATCGGCAGTGGGGTGTGAAGGTAGTCGAGCGGTGTGCTTGCCGGGAAAAAAACCGGGTCGTATCGTACCCGGTCATGGGCCCCGCTGCATACCCGCGGAGCAGTTGCAGGTTCGCGCTAGAGTGTGGTGGACGCTATGGGCTATGATGGGACGGTGAGTCTTGCAGGCTGACGGCGGGGCCCTCGGTCAGAGTATCTGTCCATTAAGAGAAAAATAAAATATGCATCTAAGAAAGCGGGTTTTGGTAACAGGTGGGGCGGGTTTCCTGGGCTCGCACCTGTGCCAGCGATTGGTTGAGCAGGGCGATGACGTACTGTGTGCGGATAACTTTTTTACCGGCACCAAAGACAATATCGTCCACTTGCTGGATAAACCGAATTTTGAGTTGATGCGTCATGATGTGACATTTCCTCTCTACGTGGAGGTAGACGAGATTTACAACCTCGCTTGTCCCGCTTCACCCGTGCATTATCAGCACGATCCGGTGCAGACCACAAAGACCAGTGTTCATGGTGCGATCAATATGCTTGGTCTCGCCAAGCGCACAGGCGCGAGGATATTTCAGGCATCAACCAGTGAGGTTTATGGCGACCCTCAGGTACACCCTCAGCCTGAAAGCTACTGGGGTCACGTCAATCCAGTAGGTGAACGCTCCTGCTATGACGAGGGCAAGCGCTGCGCTGAGACGCTCTTCTTCGATTATCACCGACAGCATGGCCTAAATATTAAGGTAGCCAGAATATTCAACACCTACGGACCCAAAATGCATCCCAACGATGGCCGGGTGGTTTCGAATTTTATAATGCAGGCGCTCAGAGGAGAGGCGATCACGATCTTTGGCGACGGAGGTCAATCTCGTTCTTTTTGCTATGTTGACGATCTCATTGATGGTTTCCTTGCCTTGATGAATACCGACGACGAAGTGACGGGCCCCGTGAATCTTGGTAACCCCAATGAGTTCACGATTCTGGAGCTGGCGCAAACAGTGATTGCCCTGACAGGTTCAAAATCTGAACTGGTCAACAATCCCCTG
>JAAENL010000264.1 GCA_024224435.1 Halieaceae bacterium | reverse complement strand
TTGGGTGTGTCCTAGATGAGTTATTGGCGTGCCCTTGCGCTCTGTTCTTTAGCCAGGTTGTGAATTAGGTCCTCCCAGAAAGCCTTGGGTTGGGCAGAGAAGGACATTAGGAAATAATTAATAGTGAACGGTTATGAATTAACGGCTATTAATTAGCGGTTAATACAGGATGCAGCCGTATAGCGTTTGAGTGGTGAAAACAATGCTGATATCACTTTGGCGTTGATGTAGAGCAGTTCCATTAACAATTAATTATTGGTTATTCGTTATTAATTAGTATCTTCTCAATAACTTGGGGGAACTAACCCGTCCACGAAGGTGGACGTTCGGCGGTACGCCCTCAGAGCCCGAATTCATTCGGCGAGTGCCCCGGAATATTGAGAAGATACATTAATTATTTGACTGATGCTTTTCGAGCAGCGGCTCTTGCAGATTAGTCTGCTCCCAACTCATTTAGGACACACCCATTTCGATTTACGGAATGGGTTTCAGTAGGAGGGTATAGATTGGGTTTTGATGTGAGTGGTAACACCCAGGCTACAAGCATAATAGAGTAAGGTTGTATGCACCTTGGTTTGCCCATCTCACCCATGCATCCAGCAAAAATAAAATTCGACCGCCTGACGGCGGTGATAGGGCTTTTGTTACCTCGACCACATAAGTACATTGTGCATGAAGCAGGTTTACCAGCGATCAGAGACCAGAGGGACAGAGATCAGAGTCCAGATGGGGCGCACACCACCCGAAAACCCCCGTCGTGGTGCCAGCCGACGGGGTGGTCAGCGTCACGGCAGGCGCAACGGACGAGCTGTGCTGTAGGGCCGAACGAGCCGCCACGCAACACACGGCGCGCATCTGAGGCATCTACTTTGTTGCGTACATCGTCCTTATACGGGTAGTCGGCATATTTACTCAGACACCATTCCCAGACGTTGCCGCCCAGCCCCTCCACCCCCCAGGGGCTGGCGCCGCCGGGGAAACAGCCAACTGCATTTGTCGTCCCGATACCCGTCTTGTCGTAGTTGCAAAGATTCTCATCGATGTCTTCACCCCAAGGATAGACACGGCTATCTTCGCCGCGCGCCGCTTTCTCCCACTGCGCTTCCGTGGGAAGATTTATGTTTGTGCCCGTCCGCTCACTTAGCCATCTGCAGAAAGCCAGGGCTTCGTACCAGGTGATGCCGATTACAGGATGATTGTCGAGAAGAAATGGTTCGCCATAAACTAGGGGCCCAGCTCTCGGTTCGCCGTCAAACCGTCCTTTGACTAAACCATCACCCCAAATACCGGCACGCTTGGCTTCCCTCCAGAAATCCTTATGTTTATAACCGCCATCGCTTACAAATACCTGATACTGGGCCTGGGTGATGGGAAAGCGGCCGATCTGGTATTCGGGCAGGAGGACTTCATGACGATCATCGCCCTCTCCCATGATGAAGGCTCCCTCGGGTATGTCGATCCATTCGATCTGCAGGGGATCGAGGACTTCAGGGCGGGGATCGCCCAGCTTGGCCAGGACACGGCCGGCGGCGGCTCGGCGGCGGGCATCAATCTGTCTGTCGTCTGTCATCGTGTGCGAAACGGCTTTTACGATGGTGTCGCGACAATGATAGGTTACGCCGCCGGGCCAGGCGTCCGCCACCGCTTCACCTGCCAACACCACAGCCTCGCCCGGTTCGCCGGGACTTCGCTCCACCAGTGTCTGCACGACAGCCCCTGCCGCCTCATCCCGCTGCTGCACGATACCGAGATAAGCTACTGTCAACAAGCTGACTTCATGCCAGGTCTCTTCGCCCACATGCGTGGCGAGTATGCCGGCAACCGCATCGATGCTACGTTGTCCTTGCTGGGCGATGGCCACGGCTGCCAGGTATTCTTGAAAGGTGAGATGGATGAAACCATATTCTCTTGGACCTCGCTCCAGCAGCAATCCGGCGTGTCCACGCACATCCTCCAAAAACTGGCGCGCTGCCTGCTCCGGTTCCGGTAAACCCCGATCGTGGTAGATCGACTCGAGCTTGCGTCGCATCTCTCCCTGCTTCACCAGCCCCACCCCCGGACTGGTCTCGTGCATCCACAGGGCCAGAGGGGCCAGCACCCGTATGGTTTCTACCAGATCCAGGTCCCGGGTTGGCGGCCGTCCCAGACCCCGGGCCAGGTTCCAGTTTTTGAGGAGCGTGTCAATGTATTGCCGGTAGAGCTCAACCCGGCGCTCGGGCAGGGTCACGCCCTGGCGTTTCATCAGGGCCAGGATGGTGAGGAGCAGGGGGTTGGCGGCCAGTTGCCGCACGCCGGGATTCAGCGCAACCGCCTGCAATAATTCCTCCTGTTCTCGCCCGGCTTCTTCTTTCGCTACAGGTGTTGTCCCCCGGGCCGCCTGCTCAATGGCTGTGGTCCATTTATCGATAAAGAGTTCTATCTCATCCTGTTCGAAATCCACCAGCGTGCATTCGTTCAGACCCTCGACATTGGGTCTGACTTCCCGGTAACCGACAATGCGGCTGGTGATGATGAATTTGTTTCCGCGACGGCGCTGAGTGCTGAAAAAGTCTGTCACTCTTTCTACGACAACATGTCGTTGGCTCTGATCGCGTACTTCATCCAGGCCATCCAGTAAGAGCAGCGCCCCACCCTGGTTAAGTGCTTCATCAAGCATGGCCCGCAGTGGCAGGTCAACGCCACGCCGGTTGTAGTATGTGCAAATGAACTGGTCCAGCGGAATATCCTTTTCGCTGAGGGCGTTGGCATAGGCGGAAAGGGGGACGAGTATGGGAAGCCGCACATCCAGGCCGATGGTTTCACCTGTGGCCAGCATCAACGTCAGGTATTTTATAAAGGTCGTTTTGCCGGCGCCGGGATCGCCCAGGATAATGAGGTCATCATGCTTTTGTAGTAGCTGCAGAACAGGCTGAGGCTCGCTCAAGCGTTGCCCTACAGCCTCTGCCTCCTCATCGGTCATCTTGCGGCCTGCCAGATGCAACTGTCTGGCCCAGGTCTCACCCTCGGGCATCTCGATGCGCGCTTTGAGAGCTACATACATCTGCGTGAGCGAGAGGCGCAGGGGCGCCCGGTCTATGACGCCCATGCCCCGGAAGTCGAGATACTGGTATTTATCCACCAGGTGTTCGAGATAGGCCTGAGTGGCGGCTTTGAGCTGGGCATCGGGCAAACGGCGGCGCACGTGCTGCCACAGATCGTCGGGATCAGCGACAAAAATGACATTGCCATAGAAATCTTTGCCGACGGCTAATTGCCTGGCCGCCACGCTCTGGTCCTGGGCAATCACGCCATCATCTTTCGCCTTTGCCTTGATCTCGGTCACGGAGGATGACGAGGATTGTGATTGTGGGCGACGACGCCAGCCCAGTATCAGGATGAGCCCCGCCGCTAACCAAAGCATGATCTGAATGGCATCGGCCAAGGTTTGGATCACCTCGGCATTCGCGCCCAGGAAGCCAAGCAGAGGCTGCAACCACCAGTTGACAGTGAGAGCGAAGACAACTAGACCGATGACTGCAATGGCGATTGCCAACCATGTTTTCATAGAAGCTACTCCCTGGGTGATGGTAATCGAACGCTTCGAAAGATGGCCTTCCGCAAGCCGATGGTATTGCCATACCGCACATGATTAACCCAACCCTGCACGCTGGTATGAACAGCATCAAGGGGTATCTCGCCTGTTCGGACGCTGCCCACCATGGTTTGCAGCTTGCGCTGATAGTATATCCCCTTCCGTCTTTTCAGGCGGCGATGCTTGGGGAATGTGACAAAGCCAAGAAATGGGATGCCTTCGCTCACAGACTGGGGCAGGGCGCCGGGATGGGTGGTGAGCCGCAACTGGGCCAGACGTCTCTCGATGTCCGATTTCCAGCGCTTCAGGGTTTGCGTGTCCTCGGCGAACAGCATAAAGTCATCGACATAGCGCAGGTAGGCCTGACAACGGAGTTCGCGCTTGACAAAGTGGTCAAAGGGATTGAGGTAGCAGTTGGCCCAGAATTGGCTCGTGAGATTGCCGATAGGCAGACCCCTGGGCCTCTCGATGGCGAACAGATCATCGCCGGTAAAATACACCATATCATATTGGTCGCTAAGTACATCCTTGCCGCTATTCAAGATCCGATCGATCAGCCATAAGACACGTTCATCCTCGATTTTGCGAGCGAGCGTACTGCGCAGGATGGCGTGGTCGATAGAGGGGAAAAACTGTTGAATATCACTTTGCAGCACGTAAGGATAGCGGCGGGCAAACTGCTGACAACGCGCCAGCGCCCGGTGTGTGCCCTTGCCGGCACGGTTGGCATAGGAGTCAAAGATGAAGGAACGTTCAAACAGCGGCTCTATCAGATTACAGAGGGCATGATGCACCGCCCGATCTCTAAAAGGAGCGGCAGAAATCAAGCGGCGTTTCGGCTCATGTATAAAGAAACTCGTGTAGGGCCCGGGCTGATAGGTTTGGTTGGCGAGTTCCCATTGCAGAGCCAGGAGATTCTCCTCCAGGTGATGTTCGAAAGCGGCAACGTTGGCGTGCCCTCGCTTGCCTTTGCTGGCCTTACGGTAGGCCAGGAGGCAATTGTCCCAAGTGCAGAGTTGCTCGTACATCGCTAAAAAGTGGTCCCGGCCCAGGTAAAAGCCCAGGGGCCGGGACCGTTGCTATTCGCCCGTGTCATGCCGATGGCATGTCCACGGCCAGGAACAGGTTCCGCCATTTTTATTATTAGTGCCTCGTCCCGAAAGTGGCAGATGAGGTCTCCCTCCTTCTGTACAAATACCGTCGGGCATTCCCGGCAGGCTGCATAAAAGTGTGGCGCACACCACCCGAAAACCCCTGTTGTTGTTCCTGTTGTCGGGGTTGTTCGTGTTACGGTAGGCGCAACGGACGTTCTCTGCTGTGTTGTTGAACGAGCCGCCACGCAACACACGGCGCGCGCTTCGAACCTGTCCCCGCATAACCGATTCCATGAATCGGATAGTGCCAGTTTGATCGCACTTTCAATCATGCTCTCGTGGCCTTTCGCCAGCCTCCAAGCAGGCGGCCGATCTCGTCCAGCATCACTGCCACGTGCCGGTACTGTCCGGCGGATAACCACTCCATGCGCGCCACGAGCCGCATATACATGCGCAGACGCGCCAGGGCTTCATCTGCCCGGGCCAGACGCTCCTGTCTTGCCGATCCTTTACGTACGTTTGCTTCTTCCAGATATTCGCGCAAATCAAAGGCCGCATCCAACGTGCGATTCGTGAGGGTATGGCGGTGTGCCCGGGGAAAGTGGTTGCTGACTGGCAGCAGCCATGTCAATAGATCGAAAGTGCGGGTGAAGATCACCATTTCCTGTTGTGCCATCTTTTCTCCATCTATAATACTATGTTTTGGAAGTGATTGTAAAAAGGTATTTTAAAAAAAATCGTTTTTCCCCGCGGATCAGAGACCAGAGGGACAGAGATCAGAGATCAGGATGGGGCGCACACCACCCGAAAACCCCAGGGGGAGTCCCAGTGGCCGGGGGCGTGCGGGTGCCGGTAGGCGCAACGGACGTGACCAGCTGAGAGGTCGAACGAGCCGCCACGCAACACACGGCGCGCGCTGCCTTCCTCTTCATCGGTTACGTTCTCTTCATAAGCGTCATAATTCTCCAGCCAGGCTGTGCGGCACCACTCCCAGACGTTACCAGACATATCCACGGCGCCGCATTGGGCAGCCCCGTCGGGGAACATGCCCACGGCACAGGTGGCGCCGATGCCCGTAGCGCTCATGT
>JAAENL010000263.1 GCA_024224435.1 Halieaceae bacterium | reverse complement strand
CGGGCGATAAGTGGGAAAATCGCCAGCAACACAAAAGAGCCCAACAGCGGGGCGGAGAGAATACCCGAAGCCGAGTCCAACCGGCCAAGCTGGGTGCCCGCGTTCACAAAGACTGCTGTGCCGGGCAGCATGCCCAGTTGGGAAACCCAATAGAACGTGCGAGGGCGGATGGGCAGCAAGCCCATGACCAGATTAATGAGAAAGAACGGGAACAAAGGGACCAACCTGAGGGAGAATAGATAAAAAGCACCATCCTTGGAGAACCCCCCGTTGACAGTCTGCAGGTGACGCCCGAACCGCTGCTGTACCCAATCACGCAAGAGAACTCTCGACACCATAAACGCAAGCGTGGCACCAATGCTGCTGGCAAAAGACACCAGTAACAGGGCGGTCCAAAAACCGAATAAAGCGCCCCCCGCCAGTGTCAGGACAGCCGCGCCAGGCAGCGATACTGCCGTCATCACGATGTATGCGGAAAAATAGATCAAGCCCGCCAGGCGAGGGTTTTCCGCATGCCATTGGCGTAAGTCGCCGATACGCGTCTTGAGGACCTCAAATTCGAGGTAGTCGCCAAGATCAAAAATAAACCACGCTGCCACCGCGACTGTGACCGCTATCAAGACCAGGACGCGTCTAACACGCACTGCACTCGTCCAAGTCCTTAAGGGTTGATTTATCGCCTCGGGAGAGACTATACCGTATGCGGGCTTCGTGCCATGCCACACTCGGCGCCCCGGGCCACAGTAATAGCTAAGCGAACTATCAGCATACGAAAAAACTCTATGCGTTCAGTTGTACGACCACCCTCCAGTGGTATTATTGGCACCCTTTTAGCCACCTGCAGCCCTCTGTCGTGCTGCACACCAGGAGTATGAAACCTATGAACGACCAGATCGTACACGTCACCGAGGCCACATTCGATGCAGAGGTTTTGAATTCAGACCTCCCCGTATTGGTAGATTTCTGGGCTGAATGGTGCGGCCCATGCAAAATGATCGCTCCGGTGCTTGATGAAATCGCCGCAGACTACGGGGACAAACTGAAGATCTGCAAAGTGGACATTGACGCCAACCCGGATATCCCCGGAAAGTTTGGCATTCGCGGCATCCCAACTCTGATTGTTTTTAAAGGCGGCAACGCAGAAGCCACCAAAGTGGGTGCCCTGTCCAAGACCCAACTGACAGATTTTATTCAGGAAGTGATCTGAAGCCCTTGACCCAGTCAGCCTGCGGGGCGCTCCGTACCGCAGGCCTTCCCGAATATTTAACCGTAAAAAGCGGTAGACGCCCCCCTCGGGCCGTGCTACCTTTTGCTTCGTTGCACATTCCTGTGCCATAAGAACAAACCTGATATTCTTTAACAATTACGACGTGTCGGCCACGCCGACCGGCATCTGATTACACCTCTCCCCTACTTACGCATAGTCTCTTACTCCTGATATGAATCTAACTGACCTTAAAGCCAAACCAACACACGACATTATCGATATCGCTAAGGAAATGGGCCTGGACAACATGGCCCGCTCCCGGAAACAGGACATTATCTTCGCGGTGCTCAAACGACACGCTAAGAGTGGCGAAGATATTTACGGCGATGGCGTGCTGGAAATCCTGCAGGACTGCTTCGGGTTTTTGCGCTCTGCTGACAGTTCCTACCTGGCCGGCCCAGACGATATTTACGTTTCCCCCAGCCAGATACGTCGTTTCAACCTGCGCACAGGGGATACCATTTCTGGCAAAATTCGCCCCCCCAAGGATAGCGAACGCTACTTCGCACCCCTCAAGGTTGACGAGGTCCACCTGGACAGACCCGAAAACTCCAAGCACAAAATCCTTTTCGAGAACCTTACGCCTCTCTTCCCGGATCAGCGCCTGACCCTGGAACAAGGCAACGGCAGCACCGAGGATCTCACCGGACGCATTATTGACCTGGTTTCACCAATCGGCAAAGGCCAACGTGGTCTGCTAGTAGCCCCACCAAAGGCTGGCAAGACCATCATGATGCAGAATATTGCCCAGGCCATCATCACCAATAACCCCGAGTGTTACATCATCGTTTTGCTGATCGATGAACGGCCAGAAGAGGTGACGGAAATGCAGCGCTCTGTCGGTATTCGAGGAGCTGAGGTTGTTGCCTCCACCTTTGATGAACCCCCCTCGCGTCACGTTCAAGTTGCAGACATGGTGATCGAAAAAGCGAAGCGCCTGGTCGAGCACAAAAAAGACGTAGTCATACTGCTGGACTCTATCACTCGTTTGGCGCGTGCCTACAATACCGTCATCCCCAGCTCCGGCAAGGTACTGACTGGCGGTGTCGACGCACATGCCCTGGAACGCCCGAAGCGTTTCTTTGGTGCAGCAAGAAATATCGAGGAAGGGGGCAGCCTCTCCATAATAGCCACAGCCCTTATTGATACCGGATCCAAGATGGACGAGGTGATCTACGAGGAGTTCAAGGGCACCGGTAATCTGGAACTGCACCTGGATCGCAAAATCGCAGAGAAGCGCGTCTATCCGGCGATAAACATCCGTCGCTCCGGAACCCGCCGCGAGGAACTGCTCACCGCTGACGACGAGCTGCAGCGCATGTGGATTTTGCGCAAGCTGCTGCACGGCATGGAAGACCTTCCCGCTATCGAATTCCTCTCTGACAAGTTGAAAGAAACTAAAACCAACGAAGAATTCTTCAAGTCGATGAAGCGAAAGTAAAGCGTCCAGAAAGCATTCTCTGCCGGCGCGACTTATCCTGACACGCCACGCGTCTGCGAGTGCCGCGCCGATATCTCTCACCGCCTAATCGAACGCAAAACCGCTCTTGCTGTCATTGTCGATCGCACACACCTGCGACCCAGAGTGGGTCTCGCCAGGCGGGCTCACCGCGTTTACGACACGATCACACAAGGTATACTGTTGTAGGCAAAGGCAGACAGGACTGGCACCCAGTGAAGTACACCGATCTGAGAGATTTCATCAATGCGCTGGAACAGCGTGGCGAACTGGTGCGTATCAGTACCGAGGTCGACCCCCACCTGGAAATGACTGAAATCGCCGACCGCACGCTACGTGGAGGCGGGCCTGCACTGCTATTTGAAAACCCCAAAGGGCACTCAGTACCGGTGCTGGCAAACCTGTTCGGGACCGAAAAGCGGGTAGTGCTCGGCATGGGCGGCGAGGACCTCGATGCACTGCGCGAGATCGGTGAGCTGCTTGCCTATCTGCGCCAGCCTGAGCCGCCCAGGGGAATGCGCGACCTGTTGGACAAGGCACCCGTACTGAAAAAAGTATTGCACATGGCGCCCAGGGTCGTGCGTAATCCACCGTGCCAGTACCACGCGCTGGAGGGCGATGACATAGACCTGCATAAACTGCCGATACAAACCTGCTGGCCAGAGGATGCGGCACCGCTGATCACATGGCCCTTGGTGATTACTCGGGGTCCGGGCAAGGAACGACAAAACCTGGGCATTTACCGCATGCAGTTGCTGGGCCGCAACAAACTGATTATGCGCTGGCTGTCTCACCGCGGTGGCGCCCTGGACTTCAAAGAATGGAAACAAGCGCACCCGGGCAAACCCTATCCGGTAGCGGTGGCACTGGGTGCTGATCCCGCTACCACTCTCGGCGCAGTTACTCCGGTGCCGGACAGCCTGTCGGAATATGGCTTCGCTGGACTGCTGCGGGGCAGTAAGACCGAGGTTGGTGAATGCCTTACCCCTTTGTGCCGAGACCATGGGCTGCAGATACCAGCCTCGGCAGAATACATATTAGAGGGCTACATAGACCCTGGGGAAGAGGCGGACGAAGGCCCCTTCGGAGATCACACAGGCTACTACAATGAGGTGGAGCGCTTCCCGGTTTTTACCGTAACAGCGTTAACACATCGGGAAAATCCCATATACCACAGCACTTATACTGGCCGGCCACCGGACGAACCGGCCATCCTTGGCCTGGCGCTGAACGAGGTATTCGTACCCATCCTGCAAAAGCAGTTCCCGGAGATTGTCGATTTTTATCTGCCCCCTGAGGGCTGCTCCTACCGGATGGCGGTCGTTACTATTCGCAAGGAATATCCGGGGCATGCCAAGCGCGTTATGTTGGGTGTTTGGTCATTCCTGCGACAATTTATGTACACCAAATTCGTCATTGTCACCGATGAGGACGTGAATGCCCGCGACTGGAAAGACGTCATTTGGGCTTTGACCACTCGCATGGATCCGAAGCGGGACTGTGTATTTGTGGAGAATACGCCGATTGACTACCTCGATTTCGCCTCGCCGGTCTCCGGGCTGGGGTCGAAGATTGGTCTCGACGCAACCAACAAGTGGTCCGGGGAGACCACGCGTGAGTGGGGACGACCGATTCGTATGGAAAGCGAGGTCAAGGAACGCATTGATGCGATTTGGAACGAACTGGGTATCAAGCTGTAGAAACAGATGCCTGTTTGTCGGGTAGAGGTAATACGGGCAACTCCTGTTCCCGCGCGAGCAAGCCCTCGCGGAAATAGGCAGCAGCAATTTTGGACTCGTCCATCGCGGTCAGTAAACGCCCTAACTCCGCGCATACCTCAGCGCTCCGATCCAGCCGATAACTGCTCTCGAAATACTCGCGCGCCTTTCCCCACAACTTATCCCGGGCGGATAACCGCCCTAAAGATAGCAGCAAATACGCATCCTGAGGATGCGTGGTAAGCCAGCTTTCCGCCCTTGCCAGCTGCCGTGAAGGATCTTTACTTTCGATGAAACCATAGAGCCGCACCAGGTTTGAGTTCCATGCGTGCTTGATTGAGCGCTGCACCAACTTATCTGCCAAATCGTGTTCACCCGCCCCGATCAATTGCGTGACATACAGCTCTATCATGGCCGCATCCCGCTGCAGGTGCCGAGGCGTGCGCTGCCACACAGCTTTCAACTGCGCTCCGTCCATCGAGGTCTTTTTCAAACGACTGTGGTAGACCTCCTTCTCCAGCTTCTGAAACTCCGCGGTACTGGGCAGCTTGTGCTTTTGCAACTGCGGCAGTAATTCCTCAAGACGATCCCAGTCCTCAAGGCCCTGATAAGCCTCACTTAAAAGAGTCAAAACATGGGGATGCTTGCTGACATTGCGGGTAGCCTGATCCAGCGCGGCGACTGCCTCCTGGTACTCTCCCGCCTGCAGTTTCATCTCTGCAAGAGACACCTCGAGAGCGACTGCCGCTGCCGGCTCCGCGTCACCCGCCGCGCGCAGATACTCGCGAACCTTGTCGTCGTCTTCCAACTGCGCGCTGGAGCGCGCGGCCAGCAGGTAATTCGCCAGCGGTGCATCGCTGTGCTCGGCGCCCCGTAATAGTTCGCGTCGGGCGGCTGCCCAATTACCTTCGGTATAATTGATCAGGCCAAGGGTACTGTAACGCACGGACTTCCTCGCCTTGCGTGAACCCAGCCAGCTCGACAGGGAACGCTGGCCCCCAAGGAGGCGATAAAAAAGACGCAGCAGCACAGAGATAGCGACGACCAGAAAGACCAGCAGTAACAAACCCACCCACAGGCTTGTTTCAAACGTGTAGTTACCGTAGGCCACGAGAACATAGCCTGGATCGGTTTCTATTACCGCCACCAGGCCAACACCCAACAACAAAGCGAGCAGTATAAAAACGAATAATCGGCGCATGTGCTATTGCCCGCCCTGAGACTGCGCGCGCTGATTCATTGCCGCTTCCATGGCCCGCAAGGAACGGGAGATATCGGGCAGTGTCTGCACCACAGTTTGTCCCGCCATTTGCGTCAACTCCGCTGACAAGGCGGTCGCTGCAGCCGTATCTGACTGCAGGAACTGACCGACCCAGTGCTGAGCCCGTTCAAGGCTTGCCGCATAAAGCGCCTGATTACCCGACAACAATGCGACCTGCGCCTGCTCGAGTAACATGCGCAGGTTCTGCCTTACCAAACCCTCCCATTGTGGATCCATCAGCGCCTGCATCGGCACATCGCGACGGCGAATGACCAGGTATTCAGACAAACGAGCCAGAGCCGCCTCGTAGCCCTGGTGCAAACGCCCGCGCCACTCCTCCGCGGGTGCTGGCCTTGCTCGGTCGGGCTGGCGGGGCATGTCGAAAATCACCAGTTGCCCCGCCTGCTCGATAAGAGCAGACAGGCGCAGATAAAGCCCCTCTACGTCAACTTTCGGCACCGCGCGCAGGGCAGCCATGTTGGCAGCTATAGCAGCCCGCACGTCGTGCAGGGTCGGATCATCAATTTCCCGCAGCACATCATCGGCCCCTTGCAACAGTGCCAGCGAAGCAGCCGGGTCACGCGCCATGACGAGACGCTGGTTGGCGAGACGCAGCAAGTGGGCGGCCTCGGCCAGTAACCAACTGTTGCGGTCACTGGCGCTGAAGCGGCCCAGTTCATCTTGTAGTTGGCTGACGGCCGCTTCGCGCGCCTTAATGAGGCGAGTCAGGGCATCAGTCTCCGCGCGTGTTGTTGATGCTAATTTATCAAGGGCTGAGCGCCACTCCGCGCGGGCGCGTGCTTCTGTCTGCTGCAGATCCGTCTGTTCGCGCCCTACGGTCGACGCCAGAGTCGAGAGCTGCTTGGCGAGGGCCTGTTCGCGATAATAGCCTTCACGCGCAACCCAGGCACCAGACAGTCCGACCACAATCACCAATAGCAGCGCCAGCCAAGCGAGGCCCCGTCCGGGGGCTTTGGCCGGGCGCTTTGCCACGGTGGGTTCACTTGTTCTGGTGTCCGCTGCGGGCGGCTGTTCTATAGCATCCTGATCCGTCACTCGCTACTCTCCAGTACTGTGCAGCCAGGCCCCCAGAGCCCGAAGCATTGCCGCATCCGATGCGTTGTCGGCGACAAAGACCTGGCGACAACCCGCATCAAGGGCCATGCGCTCGATGCGCTGTGAAGGCACTATAATCTTTAACTTAGTGGTTTCCGCCCGGGTAAGCAATAGCCGCAGGTTGGACAGCCCCTCTCCGCTACTGACCAGGATAATATCTATACCCCAATCACTCAGCTGCCGCAGCAACACATCCCGGGATACTTCAGGGGGGCCGCGCCGGTAGCAGGCCAACTCATCAACTCTCGTGCCGCGTGAGGTGAGCTCACTGCGCAGCGTATCGCGACCACCCTCTCCTTTTACAATGAGCACACGCTGATCATCCACCGTCTGCAGTGCAGGCATGGCCAACAGTCCCTCGCTGCTCATATCCCGGTCGGGCGTATGCGCCTCGATCCCGAAGTCTGCAAGACAGCGGGCGGTGGCATCGCCTACTGCGTACCACCTCAAACCTGTGGGCAGTTGAGGCCAATACATCTCAATCCGTTCCATACCAAACCTGACGGCATTGGTGCTGACAAAGATGACGTGTTGGTACTCGTCGAGCCGCTGCAAAAACCCTCGTTGCTCTGGGGGTATGTCTGACAGCCCCTGTAATGTCAGCAGCGGTTGACTGTAGGCCTGATAGCCCTCCGATGCGAGCGCTTCACACAGTGTATCCGCAGCCTCTCCTGCGGGCCGCGTCACCAGTACACAGGGCATATCATCCGCCATAAACATCCGCCAGAATAGCCGCCGCACCCTGAGCGAGAAGATCATCCGCGACACTGACTCCCAGGCCCTCGGCATCCTGCGGCGCGGCGTTGCCCTGCGCACGCAGCACCAGCGATCCGTCCGGTCGCCCTACCAATCCCTGCAGCAGGAGGCGCTCCTCGCCGATTGAAAAATCCGCATAGGCCGCAATCGGCACCTGGCAACCCCCTTCCAGCCGGCGATTCATAGCACGCTCGGCCGTCACGCGCCACGCAGTAGGCTGATGATGTAAGGGAGCGAGTAATTCAGTAATCGTTTCGTCTGCCTCTCGGCATTCAATACCCACCGCACCCTGCCCGCCCGCCGGAAGTGATTCATCCAGTGCAATACGCTCAGCAATGCGATGCTCAAATCCCAGGCGAATCAAACCGGCGCTGGCCAGAATAATGGCGTCGTATTCGTCCTCGTCCAACTTGCGCAACCGCGTGTTCACATTGCCGCGGAGAAAGCGGATATCGAGATCGGGGCGGCGCTGTCGCAACTGGCACTCGCGACGCAGACTGGAAGTACCCACGACACTACCCTGTGGCAACTCGGTCAGCGCAGCATAACGATGACTCACAAACGCATCGGACGGATCCTCACGCTCGCAAATTACACCAAGGCCAAGACCGGCCGGGAATGCCATAGGCACATCTTTCATGGAGTGCACCGCTATATCCGCGCGCCCGTCAAGCAGCGCTTCCTCCAACTCCTTAACAAACAGACCCTTGCCGCCGATCTTCGCCAGCGGCGACTCCAGTAACTGATCTCCCCGGGACGTCATGCCCAGCAATTGCACATTGAGCCCGGGGTGCGCCACCAGAAGTGCTGCGCGGACAAATTCTGCCTGCCACAGTGCCAGAGGGCTCTCCCGGGTAGCGATTGTGAGCGTACGCGGCATGCGGTGTTTCCTTCGATAGGGGCTCTCAATGATAACAGTGAGCCACACCGACAGCGACCGGCGCGGCGAACAGATTCTCGCTGTCATGCGCTGCGTCATGCCAAGGCACGCCCGCGAACACCGTCGCAGAAGCAGCGAGGCAATCAGGGTCAGGCGACTCCGCGAAGTGAAATTTGGGGAGGGAGTGCCCCGTGAACCTGATATAATAAAAGCACATAAACTGGGCAGGTCAGCGCCACACACAGGTGGACACACCGGAAACCGGGCCATGAGCAACGATAAAGATACCAGCAAACTGTGGGGCGGACGCTTCAGCGAAGCCACCGATGCCTTTGTGCAGCGCTTCACGGCCTCCGTGAATTACGACCAACGCATGGCCGCTGAAGATATCGCCGGCTCGCTTGCTCACGCCCGCATGCTGACCAGTATCGGCGTACTCAGCGAGCAGGAACTGGTTGACATAGAGAGGGGCCTCGAACAAGTAAGCAAAGAAATCGAGAGCGGCACATTCCAGTGGTCTATCGAGCTGGAAGATGTGCATATGAATATCGAGGCACGGCTCACCGAGCTGATCGGCGCCGCCGGCAAGAAACTGCACACAGGGCGATCACGTAACGACCAGGTTGCCACGGACGTGCGTCTTTACCTGCGCTCTGCGATAGACGCGATCGCCGGTGAGCTAACACGTCTGCAGCGCGGCGCCATTGCGCTGGCGGCGGCCAACAGCGAGACTATCATGCCTGGGTTTACCCACTTGCAAACGGCACAGCCTGTTGTCTTCGGGCACCATCTGCTGGCCTGGAACGAGATGCTGGAGCGGGACTATGGACGCCTCATGGATTGCCGTGCGCGCCTCAACCAATCACCTCTGGGTGCTGCGGCACTGGCCGGCACCAGCTACCCCATTAAGCGGGAGCAAACAGCGGCCGCCCTGGGCTTTGACAGGCCGACTGAGAATTCTCTCGACTCCGTGTCCGACCGTGATTTTGCCATCGAATTCTGTGCTTTTGCAGCGCTCTTGATGACCCATCTGTCGCGTATGTCCGAGGAAATGATCCTGTGGGCATCAGTCCAGTTTGGCTTTATCGACCTGCCCGACCGATTCTGCACCGGATCATCAATCATGCCACAGAAGAAAAACCCCGATGTACCGGAAGTCGTGCGGGGTAAAACAGGCCGCGTCAACGGGCACCTGGTATCCCTGCTGACCCTTATGAAGAGTCAGCCGCTGGCGTACAACAAGGACAATCAGGAAGACAAGGAACCCCTCTTCGATACGGTGGACACGGTGTTGGATGCCCTGCGCGCCTTCGCCGACATGGTGCCTGCCATGCGCCCCAACAAGGAGGCCATGCGAGAGGCGGCGCGCGGAGGGTTTTCTACCGCAACAGACCTCGCAGATTATCTGGTGCGGCGGGGACTGCCCTTCCGGGACGCCCACGAGGTGGTCGGTACAGCCGTCGCGCACTGCATTGAACAAGGGCTGGACCTATCCGAGCTGGATATCGCCACGTTAAAGCGCTTCTGTCCAAACGTAGCGGAAGACGTATTCGACATACTGACGCTGGAGGGCTCGGTCGCCGCGCGCAATCACCTCGGCGGCACCGCACCCGAGCAGGTCAGGGCGGCGGCAGAACGGGCGACGAAGCGGCTGGACTCGCGCTGAACCGCGCGGTCGGTGCCTAGTCCCGGCTGGGGCGATAGCGCAGACTGGCCTGAAAGGTGACATCCGGAGCAGTTTCCACTCGGATATCCTCGATAACGCTGATCTCTGCAGACCAGTGCGGGGTGAACTGCCAACGCGTACCGACAGTCAACATTACCGCATCATCACCCACACCGGTAATCTCGCTATCCAGCGGGGCACGGTTCGCGTCGAGCTGGGCCAGCAGTGACCAACGAGTGGCAACTCGCCAGTCCATGGTAATCCCGGCAAACCAGAGGTCCCGGTGCTGCAAACCCTCTACCACGTCACTCTTTCCCGCCCTCAGGTAACCAACTTGAGCGTGCCAGGCAAGCGGAAGCTGCGACAGGTGGTCGCCAGAAAAGCGCAATGCAACGAATGCATCATCCGCGCCACTGCCAGTAAATTCATTGTCATCACCCGTACCGAACTTATATCCCAGCACCAGACTGGCCGCGGCTTTTTCGTCGCTGTGAAAAGCCCAGTTGGTGGACAGGCTGACATCGCCAATCCCGGATGCACTGTCCTGCAGGCTGAAGCCACCCTCCGGAGAAAGATAGCGATAGTCCAGCTGATCGCGCGGTACATCAGATCGGCCGCCGTCTGACATACCCCACAAGTCGTGCCAGTCGTCAATCAGCCCATCCAGATCACCGCCGCTCTGATCCACCCAGGGAACCTCCAACTGCACATCCCAACTGTCTGCCAGGCCATAGCGTATCTCCAGTGCAAAACGCTGGGTCTCGCCGTCCAGATTGAGGAACTCGTCGCCCTTGGCGTCGTTGACGTAGTGACTGGCTAAACTGGCGTGCAGCGCGCCGGCAAAAGCACCTCGCGGCGTGGCGCGAGCATCACGCTGGGAGGGCAGACCAAACAGCCCTGTCACCGGGCTCAGGTTCTTGGCGTAAAGTGGTTCGCTGCCTATTACCGGCGCGGACACCCCCAGTGCTAGCAGGCCGCATCCCAGGACACGCGACAAAGCGGAATAATCGTTACCGCCACGCAAAATGTACCCCTCCCTGTGCACGCATCTGCTCCACCACAAAAGGTCGAAAAAGCTGCCCATCGCGGGTATTACGCCAGTCGTCGACAGCCTCGTCAAAACAGAAATGAAAGCCCCCGGAGCGGGCCGCAAGCCAGAGCTGCCGCGTCGGGGGCTGTCGGCTGAATACCAGTTGCGTCCCGTTCTCGAAGGTGACCGTGAGCACCCCGCCCCCAGCCTCATAGTCGAGATCCTCTTCAACCTCGTCGAGCGCAAGTTCCAGCGCCTCAAATACACCGTCCACTGCCTCATTAAATTCAGATTCTTCCACGTCATTCCGCCAAAGTGTGCACTATTCAATGATAAGCGGTGTTAGCGCCCCTTACTAGCGGGCGGTATAATTTGCTCCATAAAATACCGGACTCATGCCATGCGCCTAACAATCACAGCCCCACTGATCGCTGTCGTAATCTACTTCCTCACCGGATGTGGACAGACCGGGCCGCTTTACATGCCAAAAGAGGAAACACCCAAGCCTCCGAAAGCTGCGGCGGTCGAAAGCTCCAACCCGTTGACCAAGACGTCTTGAACGGGGAGCGACACAATGAGCTATTTCACCTTTCGCGGGGAAACCCTGCACGCTGAAGACGTGGCAGTGAGCGATATCGCTGCCGAGCACGGCACACCCTGCTACATCTATTCTCGAGCCGCGCTGGAAGAGTCTTTCCGCGCCTATGGCGATGCGCTTGCGGGCACCGATCATCTGGTCTGTTATGCGGTAAAGGCGAATTCGAGCCTGGCAGTGCTCGATGTACTGGCCCGACTGGGGGCTGGCTTCGATATCGTATCTGGCGGAGAACTGGAACGGGTGCTCGCCGCCGGCGGCGACCCGGCCAAAGTCGTTTTTTCCGGCGTCAGCAAGACCGCTGCTGAAATGGCACGTGCGCTGGACCTGGGGATTCATTGTTTCAATCTGGAGTCCGAGGGGGAGCTGGAGGCACTTAACAGCGTCGCTGCAGAAAAAGCGTGTGTGGCACCGGTCTCGATACGGGTGAACCCCGACGTGGATGCCAAAACCCACCCCTATATTTCAACCGGACTAAAAGAGAACAAGTTCGGCCTGGCCATTGAGGAAGCGCTGGTCGTTTACCAGCGTGCCGCGCAAATGAATCACGTGGAGGTAGTCGGGCTTGATTGCCATATTGGCTCCCAGCTGACCGATATAACCCCATTTATCGACACCCTGCATCGCCTGCTCGAACTGGTAGACAGGCTTGCCGGTATTGGCATTACGATAAGGCATCTGGACTTGGGCGGCGGATTAGGTGTCACGTACCGGGATGAGCAACCTCCCTCAGTCGCTGATTACATGGGTGAAGTTCGCCGGGTGCTGGGAAATCGCTCCTTGAAGCTGCTGTTTGAACCGGGCCGCTCCATCGCCGCCAATGCAGGCATCCTGGTAATGCGCACAGAGTACCTCAAGTCCACTGCAGATCATCATTTCGCCATTGTCGACGCAGCGATGAATGACATGCTGCGCCCGGCGCTCTACCAAGCCTGGATGGATATCCAACCGGTGCAGCGACAGCCCGGTGGGCGCCTCACCACATGGGACGTTGTGGGGCCTGTCTGCGAAACGGGCGACTTTCTGGGCAAGGGGCGGGAGCTGAGTCTCAGCCAGGGAGATTTACTGGCGATGTTCGGCGCGGGGGCCTATGGCTTCGTAATGAGTTCCAATTACAACAGCAGGCCCCGAGCAGCAGAGGTTATGGTGGACGGCACAGCAGTTCATCTAGTGAGGCGGCGAGAAACCCTGGAGGACTTGCTCCGGGGGGAAACCACCCTGAAGGAGAGCTGAACGAGACACCGCCATGCGCCTATATTTCACTAAAATGCACGGCATCGGTAATGATTTTGTTGTTATCGACCTTGTCACCCAGAGTTGCACACTGCGCGCTGAGGATATACGCAAGCTGGCAGACCGCCATTGTGGCGTGGGTTGTGACCAGGTTCTGGTCGTTGAGCCACCTCAGAACGCCAATGTGGATTTTCGCTACCGCATCTATAACGCCGATGGCGAAGAAGTTGAGCAATGCGGCAACGGCGCGCGCTGCTTCGCACGCTTTGTGCGTGAAAAAAAGCTGACTGGCAAGCGGGTCATCAGTGTTGAGACGGCCAGCGGTGTCATCGAACTGCGCGTGCTTGCCAACCACGAGGTGGAAGTCCAGATGGCCGTACCGGAATTTGAACCCGACCATATCCCCTTCAAAGCACCCGCCCGCGCCGACCGCTATTTGTTGCAGATAGCTGGCCATGCACTGGAAATTGGAGCGGTATCAATGGGTAATCCACACGCGTTGCTGCGGGTAGACAGCGCCGCCGACGCCGATGTGGCGCGGTTGGGACCTGCCATTGAGTCCCATCCGGACTTCCCCCGCAGAGTGAACGCTGGTTTTATGGAAGTGGTGTCAAGAGAGTTCGTTCGGCTGCGCGTCTACGAGCGCGGCGCGGGAGAGACTCTCGCCTGTGGCAGCGGTGCCTGTGCGGCCGTGGCCTATGGGATATCAAGGGGCTGGCTCAGCGAATCCGTGACAGTTGAGCTGCCGGGGGGTAAGCTTTCCCTATCGTGGGCAGGAGAGGGCCAGCCCGTGATCATGACGGGGCCCACCGCGGTGGTGTTCGAGGGGAGCATAAAAATCTGAAGCTTCCATGGGGAGCGACACAATAAATAGGGGAACCACTCACATGTCTGCGAAGAAAAAGGCCGTTGTCGAGCAACAGGGTGAACTCGAACTCAACGATGAAGCCGTCAGGGAGTACCTCAAGAATCACGACGACTTCCTTCAGCGCCACCCGGACATGCTGGATTACCTGCATATATCCCACGGATCGGGCAGCGCTGTCTCACTGGTAGAGAAACAGGCCAGCGTCTTGCGCGAACGCAACACGGCATTGCGGCAGCAACTGAAAACACTGACTGGCAACGCGCGCCACAACGATGTCCTGTTCGATCGGACTCGAATCCTGCTGCTACAGCTACTCGAAGCAGACTCGCGCGAAAGTCTTTACAACACATTTATGCAGGCAATTCCGCGGGATTTCGAAATCGAACACGCGAGCATGATCCTCTACAGCGATGATGCTGCCGGAAACGGCTGGCGCAGCGAAACCCGGGAGACCGTCAAGGAACAGATTGGCGGACTGTTCCCCGGCCACAAACCCGTCTGTGGCACGGTGCGAGAAAAAGAGCTCATGTTCCTGTTTCCCGATGGCGACAGCGTGGGCTCGGCTGCTCTGGCACCTCTGGTGAAAAACGAGGAACAGCTGGGCCTGATTGCAGTAGGCAGCGCAGATGCCAATCGCTATAACAGCAAGGTCGATACCCTTTTCCTGACGCATATTGCCGATGTTATGGTGAAGTTGATGTCGCGCCTGCCCGGGGCGGAAGCCTGAGGTCGCGTGCCCGACGCCATATCACCTGTTCGACCTGAGGACGGAGCGACCGCTCGCTTTATTCGTTACCTGCGAGATGTGCGCCGCCTGTCCCCCCACACACTCAGTAATTATCAGCGCGACCTCGACTCCCTTGCGCATTTCGCAACACAACGGGACACGCCGATAGAAAAATTGTTAGAAGCGGACATCCGAGCGTGGACCAGCCAATTACACCGGCGGGGCCTGGCACCCGCCAGTATCCAACGCCACCTGTCGGCGGCGCGTTCTTTTTACCATTTTCTGGCGCGGGAAAGCGGTCATCAACGCAATCCAGCTGGCAGCGTCCAGGCTCCACGAAAGCCGCGTAAACTGCCACGCACAATGGATGCAGACCAAGTCAATCAGTTCCTCTCGCAACCGGCCAACACCGTCATAGACCGACGTGACAAGGCCATGGCGGAACTGTTCTATTCGTCTGGTTTGCGCCTGGCAGAGCTGGCCGCCATCAACATTGACGATATCGACGCCACACTGCTGACCGTTGTCGGCAAGGGCAACAAAACACGCACAGTGCCGGTAGGGTCGATAGCGCGGGAAGCTGTAAAGGCGTGGCTACAGGTTCGCCCGACCATCGGGGCGGATAATCCCGATCGCAACGCCCTGTTTACCAGCAAGCGTGGGCGTCGTATCAGCCCGCGCAATATTCAGGCGCGTCTGAAGCTGTTGGCCCGAAAAGCTGGGGTACACCAGGATGTACATCCCCACATGTTGCGACATTCCTTCGCCAGCCATCTATTGGAATCCAGCGGCGACCTGCGGGCGGTGCAAGAACTGCTGGGGCACGAAAACATCTCGACCACCCAGATCTACACCCATTTGGACTTTCAGCACCTGGCGAAAGTCTATGACAATGCACATCCTCGGGCGAAACGCCGCAAGGAGGACTGAGCTGACTATCTCCGTGATCACTTTTGACCTCGACAATACCCTGTGGGATGTCGAACCGGCACTGTTGCGGGCGGAGGAGGCGCAACGGCAGTGGCTTGTCGCCAACCGACCCGGCGCCATCGAGACATTCGGCCATGAAGCCCTGTTTGAATTTAAAAAATCGGTGTGGAAGCGCCATCCTCAGCTCGTTCACAACGTCACCAAAATGCGCCTTCAAACACTGCACGAACTCCTGCTGAAGGCCAACTATTCCGAAGCCGATGCGCGCAGTGGTGCCGATGAGGCCTTCGCCGTATTCCTGGCAGAGCGACACAAGGTTGTACTTTACGAGGAAGCCCTCTCCATTCTGGAAACGCTGGCCCGGAGCTACACATTGGGCGCCCTGACCAATGGCAATGCCGATATCTATAAAACGGACGCTGCCGAGTACTTCGACTTTGCCTTTCTGGCGGAGGACATCGGCTCCGCCAAACCCCACCCGGACATGTTTCAAGCCGCGCTCAATGAGACCGGTGTCAGGGCCGACCAGATCATTCATGTCGGCGATGACCCTGACCACGATGTGCAGGGCGCCAATGCTATCGGTATGCGCAGCGTCTGGGTCAACCTGCGCGGCAAGGCGTGGCCAGGTGGCACTCGCGCCGATGAAGAGATCGATGACCTGCAAGCTCTGCCCTCCGCTATTGCGCGTATTGCTGCCACGCCCTAGACACCCTCGCTGCCGAGCCCCGTCTTGCAAAACGCAGCCACTCTTGCCTAGCGCCCTGCTCTAAGGGGCTCTGACCCCACTGAGTGCCTCGGTGTGGCTTCGTTCAACAGGACAAAAAAAGGGGGCCCTAAGGCCCCCCAAAACACGCATCGTTAAATGCGCCCGCAAAGTGTGTTACTAGCGGCCACTGCCGCTGGCGCCGACAAACTCGGGGTAGGCCTCCATACCGCACTCCGCCACATCGACACCTTCATATTCCTCCTGCTCGCTGACGCGAATACCCATAACCGCTTTGAGAATGCCCCACACGATGAGACTGGAGAAAAATACCCAACCAAAAATCGTGGCAGCACCGATCAGCTGACCGCTGAACGACGAGTTCTCACCGTTGGTGACAGGCACCAACAACAAACCCAGCAACCCGACCACACCGTGCACCGAGATCGCACCAACAGGATCGTCAATCTTCAGTTTATCCAGAGTGACAATGGAAAATACGACGAGTACACCGCCCATTGCGCCGAACAGAGTCGCTTGCAATGCAGTTGGCGTAGACGGCTCGGCGGTGATGGCTACCAGACCGGCCAAACCACCATTTAACGCCATGGTGAGGTCAGCCTTGCCGAACATCAGCCGCGCCAAGACCAAAGCGGCGATCAGACCCCCCGCTGCAGCCGCGTTGGTGTTCATGAACACAACAGCCACTGCATTCGCGCTCTCGACGCTGGCCGTTGCCAGAACAGAGCCGCCGTTGAAACCAAACCAACCCATCCAGAGTATGAAAGTACCCAGGGTTGCCAGAGGGAGATTGGCCCCTGGAATCGGT
>JAAENL010000262.1 GCA_024224435.1 Halieaceae bacterium | reverse complement strand
CGCTATTGACGCCGGCTACACTGCGGCAACCATGATCAACGACGCACCCATCGTGATGGAAGGTCAGGGGGCAGAGAGTCTTTGGCGACTAGAAAATGACGAAGGCAAATTCTATGGCCCTACCCGCCTGCGCTGGGCATTGACCAAATCACGCAACCTGGTATCAATCCGCCTGCTGCAGCGGCTAGGTGTCCAAACACTGATTGACTATGCCCAGCAACTAGGATTCGATACCAGCGGCTACACACCGCAACTATCGCTCGCGTTGGGGACACAGTCAGTCACTCCGCTGGAGCTCGCACGAGGTTACGCGATATTGGCCAATGGTGGGCACAGAGTAGAGCCGTTCCTTATCCAGCGAGTTGAAGGCATCGACGGCGAAACCATCTACGACGCAAAACCTCTGAGCGTTTGTCGCGATTGCGATAAACCCGCCGAAAGCACAGAGGTCGTAGCCGAACTCACCATGGAGGATATTCTCGCAACCACCGAAGACCCGGCAAGAAGCGCACCCCTGGCGCCGCGTGTAATGGATGAGCGCGTCAATTTCATTGTCGATGACATACTGAAGGATGTGATCACTCGCGGCACAGGTCGGCGCGCACGGGTATTGGAGCGCGGTGATATCGCGGGCAAAACAGGCACTACCAACGGACCCATGGATGGATGGTTTTCGGGGTATAACCGAGATGTGGTCACCACAACCTGGGTGGGGTTTGATAACTACACCCCGCTGGGGCGACGCGAGTTCGGTGGAACAGCCGCACTACCCATATGGATTGATTATATGCGTAAGGCGCTGGCAGACAGTCCGGAGCTCCAGCGCCCGGTTCCCGCCGGCATCGTGTCTGTGAGGATCGACCCCGAAAGTGGACAACTGGCGGGATCGGGCACGAAAAACGCGATCTTCGAGTATTTTCGGGAGGAAAACGTACCCCAACAGTATGCACCGGGAAACAATGAGCCGGCCGGTGGCCCCGACATCTACAAGGATTTCAACAATATGTTTTAAGGCTGTAGGTAGTTGCGGGGATAGGGTAGCCGGGCGACACCACTATCGACGGCTGCGCGCGCCACAGCCGGCGCGATATGGGTCAGTAAGCGCCGATCGACAGCCTTGGGGATGATGTAATCGGTGCCGAAGCTCAATTCCTTCGTCCCGGACGCCGCCAACACCTCAGGCGGCACCGGTTCCCTTGCCAAAGCACTCAGAGCGTGAACCGCAGCCACTTTCATCTCGTTGTTAATCACCGACGCATGGACATCAAGCGCCCCGCGGAAAATAAAGGGGAAGCCCAACACATTATTAACCTGATTGGGATAGTCCGACCGGCCTGTAGCAATGACCAGATCGTCACGGGTCTGCAATGCCAGTTCCGGCTTGATTTCGGGATTCGGGTTGGAGCAGGCGAACACCACTGGTCGCTCTGCCATCGACTCCAACATAGCCGGTGTCAGCAAGTCCGCACCTGACAAACCAATAAACACGTCCGCGCCTGCAATCGCATCATTCAGGCTGCGCTTGTCGGTCTCATTGGCAAACTCCTGCTTGTACGCATTCACCCCTTCCCGCCCGGTGTATATGACCCCGCGGCGATCCAGCATGTAAATGTTTTCGCGACGGGCTCCAAGGTTGAGCAACAGACGCATGCACGCTAT
>JAAENL010000261.1 GCA_024224435.1 Halieaceae bacterium | reverse complement strand
CTCGTTTTTTTTTTTTTTTCTTTCCGTCCGGCAACCTTTTCAGATTTCACGACAAGGCTGTGTTGCGCCAAGCTATTGACTAGTGTGGAGTAATTCCGTTCCTGTGTCTGCTTGTTTTTGAAAACATAAGCTCTAAGCTGGTGTGACGGTGAGTCGGCGACTGCCAGACAGCGGCAAGAAGCGAAAACGAGACAACGCCAACCATTGAGGTCATTCTCACCGGCCTGAATAATCCTCGGGGCATCGCCATAGGCCAGGCCGGCGGACTGGACATGCCCACCAACATCACCATCGGGCCCGGAGGTGAACTGTATATCTCTAGCGGCCAAGGCACACCCAACCGACCTATCCCGGGACCTGACGGACCGACAGCCATTGTCGGTGAAGTAATCTATATCCCACACGAACGCTAGGACCGATCCATGATCAAATCAAGAATTCCACTCAGCCATGCCCTGTTCTCGGCCTGGCAGATGGGAGATCACAACGCCCAGGAGGAGTTGAGACAGCTTTTCGACGCTACCATCGCCGGGCAATTCGATGCTGATTTCCGGGAACAGGCGCCATCTGACGCCGTTTCTGTGACTACGTCATCGCATTTGCTGACCCTGACCTTGCTCAATCAGCTTTATGGTCTCGACTCAGCCGACTTTTACAAAGGCGACCCCGAACGTTTTGTGCGCACCACTCTGATCACACAACGCCTTCTGGGCATTCGCAGGCTCACCCTTAATTGGCCTGTCTATGCTATTAGCGCCGAATGCTTGGGGCAAACCATGATTTATACTGAGCAACATGCACCAGGAGTTGACCCCGGCGTCCCTCTGATCGGCCAGAGCAATTGGCGCGACCTCAGCGCACCCGATTTCGCCGCGGAACTCCCCAGCATCTTCGAAGAGACAATAGCCTGTTTCGGCGCTCTCACCGCTCTCGAACCGGTAGCGCATCTGTCCGCACCTTACAGCCTCGCTGCCGATATTTTCGGACAAGAAGCACTGATCATGGCTTTGCTACAGGCGCCAGATTTCGTCGAAGCACTCCTATCTCATCTCACCGAGCAGATATTCGTGCCCTGGATCGACCGGCTGGTGCAACGTTTCCCCACCCTCTGGATCGAACTCTCTGACGCCTCTGCGTCTCCCGTTTTCATCGGCCCCGACCATTGCCTGAATGTCGCCGTGCCGGCGGTGCAGCGGCTGATCGCCAACAAGACCTGGGGCCAGCGCCTCTTTGTCGCCAATTATCGTGGCGATCATCTTGTGAAGACTGCTGGCGGCGGCCCCGCGCGTAGACGAAATAGATCGCCTGCCGAAATAGAACAGACACCGGATCAGACGCTGGATCAGACACAAGCACTGGTCGAGCGCTTCGATTTCAGGTTGAGCGTTTGCCCCGAATTCATCAACAAGCTGGATGTTGATAACGTACCGATCTCCTTTTACGTCGAACAGGCTGTCCAGCGTGAGAAGCCACTATATCTGGGTGTGGGCGCAACGCGCATCGATCGCCGCCATTTCGCCGATCGCAAGGCAGCGGAGCAAGAGATCGAGGCCCTGGCAAGCCAATACGCACAGGCAATCAAGACGGTCTCCGAGTCCCTGACCCGTCGTGGCCATCCTCGCTCTTCCCTCGCTTGGCCGGGCGACGTCTTCATCGAAGATATCAATGCTGAAACGGATTTCGGCCTTGTGAAAACCATCGTCGAAACCGTCGCACCCGATGGAAAGCTTGAAAATCCGCCAGAGCCAGTCCCCGCCCATGCCGCCTGACCAACACTCCTTGCGTGATTTCGACCGTGCCCGACGCAAGGCCTTCATCCAACACCTCCTTGCTCTTTTCAGTCGCAAATCGCTGGACCTCCTGCCCTTTGATACGGTGCAAGAGCGTTTGCGTTTGCGCAATAAGCATTTCCGGGGCTTGCAGGAGGTCCCCCTGGATGCTATCGCGGGCAGCGTGGGCCGCTACAAGGATTTCACACGTACTTTTTTCCCTCGCAAGGGTGAACTGCGCCAACGTTGGGCCGCTGTTGAAGCGCTGGTGAAAACAGGCGGCTTGCCGCCGGTCGAACTCTATCAGGTTGGTCAGGTCTACTTTGTCTGGGACGGTAATCATCGCGTCTCCGTCGCTCGCTCTCAAGGCGCACCGGCCATCGAAGCCTATGTGTGGGAATATCCGAGCCCGGTTCCGCTTCATCCTGACGACGACCTGGATGACCTGATCATCAAACAGGAATACATGGAGTTTCTGGAGCGCACTCAGCTGCATGTGCTGCATCCAGAACAACAGATCGAATTCACCGCCCCCGCACGCTATCGCGATTTGCTCGAACATATTGCTGTGCATCGCTACTACCTGAACCAGGAACAAAATCAGGAGATCCCGGCTGAAGAGGCTGTCAGCAGTTGGTACGCCAACGTCTATCAGCCCATAATTCGGGCAATCCGTAAACAGGATATCCTCAAGCAGTTTCCGGGACGCACCGAGGCAGACTTTTACGTTTGGGCTTCGCGCTGGCAACACGAACTGGGCGAACGCTACAACAAATCTATCGGCGCTGAAGATGCCGTAGATGACTTTATTGAACGAGGAAACATTTTATGGCTTTAGCTACAAAACCTGACATCCTGATGATCGGCCATGTCACCAGGGACAAGTTGGTGATCAATGGCCGGGAAGAGATTGGCACAGGAGGGGCTGTGTACTATGGCAGCATTCCCCTACAAGGCATTGGTGTGCGCACAGCTGTTGTAACGCGCTTGCATCCCGACGATGGCGAACTCCTCGGCGACATGAAGGCAGCAGGCGTGCAGGTTTACGCCGTGGCCGCAGAAGAAACCTGTCTGATGGAAAATGTCTATCCCACCAGCGACCAGGAACGGCGCATTTGTCGAGCTATTGGTTTTGCCGGTTCCTACCAGCTTCAGGATATTCCAGATGTACCCGCCCGCGTCATCCTCATTACACCCCTGGCTGCTGGCGAGGTGGATGTTCCGCTGCTCAAAGCGCTTGCTCGGCGCGGCCCGGTTGCGCTGGATGTACAGGGTTTTCTGCGCGTACGTGAAGATGATCCGGAATCCGCGGCGGGGCAGGCTCTCGTCTTTCGGGATTGGGCCGAGAAGGAAGAGGGACTGCGTTATGTGACCTATCTCAAGCTGGATCGTGCTGAAGGCGAGGTGTTGACGGGCCAGAACGATCCTCGCAAGACCGTAAGAGCGATGGCCGAGCTGGGGCCGAGCGAGGTGGTGATGACCTATGAAGGCGCCGTGCTCGTGTATGCCGAGGGGCAATTCTATGAGGCGCCCATCGCACCGCGGGTGAAAAACGGGCGGACGGGGCGGGGCGATACTTGCTTTGCAACATATGTGGGCCGCCGTCTCAGCACATCAGCGCAGGAAGCGACTCGTTTTGTCGGCGCGCTTACCAGTCTCAAGCTGGAGCAGCGCGGGCCGTTCTGGGGCGGCATCCCCGAAGTGGAATGGAGAATGAACTCATGAAAAATGTAGACATTCTTATGCTCGGGCACTTTGCCCGCGACAGGATCATCGTCGATGGCCATGGTGTGGCAGCCTCTGGTGGGGCGGTGTATTTTGGCGGTATCGCTTTACGACGGTTGGGATTAGACGTGGCCGTCGTCACCCGCTTACATCAAGATGATTTCCCCTGGCTGATTGAATTCGAGCAAGCGGGTGTGCGAGTTTACGCCACACCCGCAGCAGAGACCTCCGGCATTGCCAATTACTACGATTCCGCCGACATGGAGCGTCGTATCACCAAGCCATTGGGCTTTGCCGGACCTATCCTGGAAGAGGATATCCCCGACATCAGGGCGCGCATCTACGCCGTGACCCCGATCATGGCGGGTGAGGTGACCCTGCCTCTGCTGAAATCCCTGGCTAAACGGGGCCCTGTGTCATTGGATGTGCAAGGCTTTGTGCGAGTGAGGGAAGAGACCCTTGGACAGGCGATCGCCGGTCGCCGCTCAGGGCAGAGTTTGGTCTTTCGTCCCTGGCTGGAAATGGAACAAGGTCTGGCCCACGTGACCTATCTCAAGGTGGACCGGGCGGAAGCCGAACTGTTGACGGGTTTGACCGATCTGGCAGCAGCCGCACGCCGCCTGTCGGAGTACGGCCCGCGCGAAATCGTGCTCACGCAATCGTCAGGCGTGACCGTCTATGTCGATGGCGAGATCCATCAGGCCCCCTTCATACCCAGGTCATTGGCCGGCCGCACCGGACGCGGCGACACTTGCTTCATGACCTATCTCGGCAAGCGCCTGAGCGCGACGCCTGCCGAAGCCTGCCGCTGGGCGGCGGCCGTCACCACATTGAAGCAGGAACAGCCTGGCCCCTGGGATGGCGATATCGCTGCTGTCGAGCAATTGCTAAAAGAGGATGATAAAAAGGCGATCAGCCATCAGTAGAAATAAAACAAAAGTCGGGTTTGCGAATCGTTGAAACTTCGTGCTAGACTGAAATATGTTCGCCAGCTTACAAAAGCGCGGTAGCGATCTGAATAGTCTCAAGTTCAATCTGGCAAAATTGCGGTATCGCCCCAACATCATTTTGTCGATTCTGTTTCTTGTTGTTTTCTCGTTCCTTGTTATTGCCCCCCTCCTGCAGATCATCTATACGTCGTTGACTTACCAGTCCAACGACCTGCGCCTGGTAAGAGACGCCACAGTTGGCGATTTCACCCTTTATCATTATTTCCGAGTTTTTACTGGCAGACTCTCGCGGGCCCTTTTCTATAAACCATTCGTCAACAGTCTGGTCGTGGGTTTTGGTGTCACCACAATGGCCATGGTCTTGGGCACGCTGCTCGCCTGGGTGATCGTGCGCACAGATGTGCCGCTCAAGCGTTTTTTCGGGGCGGTGATGGTGATTCCGTACATGATGCCATCGTGGGTCATCGCCCTGGCCTGGCTGACCATCTTTCAAAACGGCCGGGTTGGCGGCACACCGGGGATGCTGACTTCCATGTTTGGCATTATCCCGCCCGACTGGGTGTCATACGGGCTCTTTCCTATCGTCATCTGTCTGGGCTTGCACTACTATTCCTACTCCTTTCTGCTGGTGTCCGGGGCGTTGTGGACGATCGATTCCCAGTTGGAGGAAGCGGGAGCTATCGCCGGGCTGACAAAACCGGCGGTTCTGCGCAAGATCACCTTTCCCATCGTGATTCCGGCCCTGGGGTCTGCTTTTGTGCTGACATTCACCCGCAGCATGGGCACTTTTGGCACGCCGGCCCTGTTAGGTCTCCCCGTGCGATTCTTCACTGTGCCCACCCAGATTTTTGCCTCGATCAGCGCCCGTAACTTTGGCGATGGATTCGTATTGGCCCTGGTGCTGGTCGTGATGGCAGCCGTGGCCATCTTCATCAACAGCAAGATTATAGGCAGCCGCAAGAGCTTTGTGACCATGAAAGGCAAGGGTTTCACCAGCAAACCCAACCGCCTGGGTGTCTGGAGATATCCGATCGCCGGTTTGATTCTGCTGTTCTTGCTTATGGCCGTCGCCTTGCCGGTTATCATCCTGGCCTGGAGCACGCTTATGCTCCTGCCTGGTGATTATTCCCTCTCGAACATGACGAACCATTTCTGGTTTGGTGGGAGCGACTTCATGATCGCCAGCGGCCAGGAAGGCATCTTCAGAAACCCCGGCATCTGGGGCGGCGTTTGGAACAGCGTGCGTTTGGGGATCAGCGCCGCCGTTATCAACGGATTTTTGGGGCTACTAATCGGTTATACCGTGGTCAGGACGCGGGGTAGCAAGCTTTCTAAGTCGTTGGAAGGGATGTCTTTTGCCCCCTACGTTTTCCCCAGCATCGCCCTGGGCGCCATTTATCTGGGCATGTTCGCCAAGCCCATCGGCCCGATACCCGCCTTGTACGGAACCTTCGCCTTGCTCGTTTTGATCGTGGTCGTAAAAAACATGCCCTTCTCCTCCCGGTCTGGGATAAGCGCCATTCTGCAGATCGATCCCTCTTTGGAGGATGCCGCTCGCATTCAGGGCGTCCCCTGGTTCAAGGGCTTTCGTAAAGTGATCTTCCCGCTGGCCACCAGTGGCTTCATCGCAGGGATGTTGCTCACGTTCATCACCGCCATGCGCGAGTTGTCGTTACTGATTCTGTTGGTGACGCCCAAGACACGCGTACTCACCACCATCATTTTCGCCTATCAAGATCAAGATCAAACCCAACATGCCAACGGAGTCACCTTGATCTTGCTGTTCATAATCGTCATCGCCAATGTGCTCGTAAGCCGTTTTTACGGCACAAAAAGCGTTTTCGGTCTTAGCAACACCTGATAATCGTTATCGGGCACCCTTTATCTCTCAAGGAGGATTGATGATGGACAATCGATTCACGAGATTAGCGCTACTTGTTGTATTGGTGATCGCAAGTATGCTTCTGCTCGCAGCTTGCGCAACCCCCGCCGCTCCCGCCGCGCCGGACGATGCAGCAGCGGAAGAAGCACCTGCCGCTCCCGCTGACGCAGCCGCCGAGGAAGTGGTGAGTTCGGAGTACCCGGAGGAGATGGACGCCTGGCTCAAAGAGGCCAAGCTCGGCCCCTACGAAGAATCCCCTCAGAATTGGGAAGAGATCGAGCAAGCAGCCAAGGAAGAAGGCGCGGTCGTCGTCTACTCCGCCTCATCACGTATCGCCAAGGTGGCCGATGCCTTCATGGCCGTATACCCGGAAATCGAGGTGGAGTATTTCGATCTCGGTTCCGTGCAAACGGTCGAGAAAACCGTCCTGGAGCAGGATGCGGGTCTTTACAATGTCGATATTGTCACCACCGGCGGCTCCGGGCAGGTTATCCACGAGCTTGTGGGCAACGACCGCATTGTCAACTTCGTGCCCGACACCGTGGCCGATGAAATCCCCATCGACCTGAAGGATCCTTTATTGGTCAGAATCAACGAGGCCATCGTTTTTCTGTACAACACCGAAACCTATGACGCCCCGCCGATTTCAAACGTGTGGGAGCTGACCACACCCGAATGGAAGGGCAAGGTCGTGATCAAAACCCCGCTGGAATCGCTCTCCAACTTGATGGGCGTCTCTACCCTGGTGCAGCATGCCGATGAAATGGCCGCGGCCTACGAGCGTTTCGCCGGCGAACCTATCGAATTAAGCGAAGGCGTGCCTGATGCCGGTTACGAATTCCTCTACCGGCTTCTGAAAAACGATCTCGTCATCCTCAAGTCCGGCAGCAAGGTTGCCGAGGCAGCCGGTCTGGCAGGACAAGAAGCGCCGCCCATTGGCATCACCTCCTTCACCTATATTCGTTACAACGACTCGAAGGATTTCGTCAATGGCGTCATCGCTGATCTCGATCCGGTGCAGGCTCTGATCTACCCGACCTACACTTCCATTGCCCGCCAGGCCCCACATCCCAACGCCGCCAAACTTTTCACCGCCTTCCTGCTGGCCGATCCCGCCATCGATGCGGACACGGTAATCGAGCCGCCCTATAACGAGGGCGAATCCGCAGAACTGCTCCAGGGTCTTGCGCCCTATTTTGAACCTGGCTCGCAAAGCCCGCGCATGGATGTGCCCTTACCCCGGGGCGGGGAGCTTTGGTCCCAACTCGAAAGTTGGACCGTCGATCCTGATTTCATGTGGTTCGAAAGCCCGAAAGTGCGGGACTTCTGGATCCAGGAGGCAGGGAACTAGGACTTGGGACAGAATAACTTTCGAAACTGCTTCCTCTAAATGGCCGTAGAGTTCCGCAAGTTATTTAATTCTCAGTCCTTAAAATGTTCTAGAAAGGTGACAGTCACGGGCGAACGCAAGCCGTCCGTGACTATCATAATCATAACTCAGAGGGCCGTAGCTTGAGCGAAATCATTCTCAAAAGCATCAAGAAATCGTATACTGAAACGCCCGCGGTTTGGGGTCTTGATCTGCACATCGAGGAAGGCCAATTTCTCACCATCCTTGGCCCCTCGGGCTGTGGCAAGACGACCACGCTGCGCCTGATCGCCGGCCTCGAAGACCCTGACGAAGGCGAGATCATCATCGGCGACCGCATCCTGTTCTCCAGAGAGAAGGGAATCTATGTGCCGCCGGAAAAACGCCAACTCGGGCTTATTTTCCAAAGTTATGCTTTGTGGCCGCACATGACCGTGGCGAAAAACATCTCGCTGGGGTTGGAGGAAAAGCGCTTGCCCAAAGATGAGATCGAGCGCAGGGTCAGCCAGGTGTTGCAGCAGGTGCAGTTGTCGGAATACCGCGACCGTTATCCATCGGAACTATCAGGGGGGCAGCAACAGCGCGTCGCCGTCGCCCGCATGATTGCGGCGGAACCGATTATCATCCTCATGGACGAGCCTCTCTCCAATCTGGACGCGATGCTGCGCGTCGACATGCGGGCCGAGCTCAAACATCTGCATCATGATCTGAGCGCAACCACCGTTTACGTCACCCACGATCAGGTGGAAGCGATGACTTTGTCGGACAAGATCGCCGTGATGATGGAGGGCGAACTGCGGCAGTTGGGCACGCCACGGGAGATTTACAGTAAACCGGCCGATTTGTTTGTGGCCCGTTTTGTCGGTTCTCCCCGGATCAACATCATCGAAGGGCGCATTGTCTCTGAGACTGACGCCGACTATTTCCATGCCGAGACTTTGCGAAAGCCGGTCGGGAGCGGACTTGATTTCGGCGTGGGGCAGGTGATTGCCACGATTCGCCCCGAAGATATTCACGTGTCTAAAACCGAGCGCCGTGGCTGGCTAGAGGTGCTCGTCTATTCGGTGCTGCCTACCGGTGCGGAAACCATCGTCACTATCCAAAAAGAAACATTATCTCTGGCAATCAAGCTGGGCGGTTTCACCGACATCGAGATGAATGACGCCATCTGGGTCGATTTCGATGCGGCGAAGATGAACTATTACGATCCCAAAACAGAGAAACTTCTGCGGAGCGTGTAGATCATGATCCGCGCCATCGTGTTTGATATGGGGGGAGTGCTGGCTCACGAGCAGGTGGGGAGAGCGCGCCTGGCCGAGTTTGATCAGATGCTGGGGTGGGAGCGAGGCTCGCTGGTTCAGCACTTGTATAGCGGCCCCGCCTGGATCGCTTATTCCACCGGCGCCATGGATGGCGATGACTACTGGGCCACGGTGGGAGCGCCGCTAGAGGCGTCGTTGCCCCCTGACTTTGTCGAGTTCAAGGACAACTTCTGGGGAGCGACGCTAGACCTGGCGACGGTGGAGATGGCCTGGCGTTTGAACCAACACTACCGCATCGCCCTGCTCTCCAATGCCACGCCCTTGCTCTCCCAACACCTGATGCAAGATCCTCATTTTCAGGATCTTTTCGAGGTGGTGGTTATCAGTGCGCACGTGGGTATGCGCAAACCTGATCCCGCTATTTTTCATTTCACCGCCCAGCTTCTTGACCTACCCCTCTCTTCCTGTGTCCTGCTCGACGACAAACTGCGCAACACCCGCGCCGCCGAAGCCGAAGGCATGTTGGCGATAGAGCATCGCCATGCAACGACGAGCGAACGCGTGTTACGGCGACTTGGGGTAAGGCTGGATTGAGGGGGCCGTGAAACCTCATATGATAGCCGGATTCGAATAACCTGCGGTTCAGAGTCTGGCAGGTAATGCAACCAGTGGTGGGAATTTCTCCCCCTCTGGTAGCAAACCGAAGTACGCCGAAATGAGGCGCTTCGACTTCTTTCAGGAAGGAAAACTATGCACATCACCGGCATTGGCATCAACGGAGATTCAGGACATCTGGGCGGAAGCCTGGTTCAACTGCAAGATGATCTGACTTTTTTTCAGCACTGCGGTTATGACGCTGTGGAACTGTCGATTCATGGTCTGGACGTGTTGGCCCACGGCCAGTTACGCCAGAGCCAGGTGGATAAAGTCCGGGTTATCGTCGAAAGTTTCGACTTCATCTACACCGTTCATGCTCCCGACCCGCTCAACCTGGCATTTTCACAGCATGGCGCCAGTGGCGTCGATCTTGAACAAGACATATTCCTCGCTTGCCTGGATTTCTGCGCCGCCATCGATGCCGAGATTTTGGTCTATCACAGCGGTCTCAACGCCCTGCGTCGCACTGCTTTTGCGTTGGAACCCTTGCCCGATGAAGCAGCCCTGGCGCAAGCCCGTGAGCGGGAGGTCTCTGCTCTACGTACGTTGATGCCCCTGGCCGCGGAGCGAGGTGTGGTGGTGGCCATGGAGAACGACACGCCGCATCTTTGGGAGGTGGCGACGTTGTTGCGCGCCGGGCTGTCAGCCGGCCAGCTCTCTCACTACCACGCCGGTTTACTGATCCCCACCCTGGTGCAACAAATCGAATCCGTTGGTCACCCCAATCTCGGTCTCACCCTTGACTTTGCCCATCTTTACGTGGCTGCCAATGCCTGTGGCTTCGACTACCTGGAAGCGGTGCGGCAAGCGGCGCCCTACGTGCGGCACCTGCATGGCAACGACAACTTCGGGCGGTTGGGCGGCCTGTACGATGGCCTGCCCGAACGCATTCCCTATGGCGACGGCGATCTCCACCTCCCACCCGGCTGGGGGACGCTTCCCCATGTCGAAGCATTGGCCCAGTTGCCCGACTACGAAGGACTCTACGTTCTCGAACTTCGCCCCCGCTTCTACGATCATTTTTCTGAGGCTCTGGAAACAATGCGGCGCATCGTTGGCACGGCGATTGGCGAACATAGCCCATCGTGACCTCCATCCTGTTGATTCATTCAGCTTGAAGCGGTGGCCTTAGCTACCCTGATAAATCCCTGCCGGCTTTAGAGAATTATCTGCCAGCCAACGATTGTCTCATCGCGGTGGACAGCCTGCCCATACTTCTCCCGCATGAATACTGACTTGTTCCCCACCATCGTGTTGCGCCCATCTCGAGAGCTCAGGCCTGCCGTCTGGGCATTTTGCGTGGCTAGGCAGTTGCTGAATTATGTTTGGTATTTTGCTGTTTGGGTTGGTATGATGTAATGCATCTTGCTGTTGCCGGTTTGCACGATTGGTTCATCATATTGCCCATTCAATCATCAGGTCAGCAACGGTATGGCGAAACTCGAAGGCCTCAAACAAGGTGCTACCATTAAAGGCATTCTGCCCGGCGGCGATGTCACGGTTGTCGATGTGCAGTGGTACGGCGATGATGCTATCGAACTGACCTACAAGGATGCATCCGGACGGGTGGGGAATCAGTTACTCTTTCAGGACGATGAAAAACGGTTGGAGTTAGTGACAGAGGGGCGGGCCTGGAGTTTCGAGGCGGATGGCAGTCTGCTGCGACTGGTGTCGGAAGCGCAGCGCATCCAACTGGCGCATCTGTTCGATCCCTATCTGGCCGTGCACACCTCCATGATCGATCCATTACCCCACCAGATCACGGCGGTGTACGAACACATGTTGCCCCGACAACCCCTCCGCTTTTTGCTGGCCGATGATCCCGGCTCGGGTAAAACGATTATGGCGGGGCTGTACATCAAGGAATTGATCATTCGGGGCGATTTACAGCGCTGTCTGGTGGTGTGCCCCGGCAACCTGGCCGAGCAATGGCAGGATGAACTCTGGCAGCGCTTTCAGTTGCCCTTCGAGCTACTCACCAATGATCGGATTGAGTCGGCGCGCACGGGCAACGCCTTTGCCGAGATGCCGCTGGTCATCGCCCGCCTGGACAAGCTGGCGCGCAACGACGGCCTGCCAGAAAAACTGGAGCAGGTGGACTGGGACCTGGTGGTGGTAGACGAGACGCATAAGATGTCGGCTAGCTTCTTCAGTGGTGAGATCAAGTACACCAAGCGCCATCGTCTAGGACAACTCCTGGCCAAAACAACGCGCAACTTCCTGCTGACGACAGCCACGCCGCACAATGGCAAGGAGGAGGATTTCCAGCTATTCATGTCGCTGTTGGATGCTGACCGTTTCGAGGGGCGCTTTCGTGAAGGCGTTTTCAGCACCGATGTCTCCGACCTCATGCGCCGTATGATCAAGGAGAAATTGCTGAAATTCGACGCCAAGCCTCTCTTTCCCGAGCGCCGAGCCTACACCCTGGCCTATCGCTTATCAAATCTGGAAGCCAGACTGTACAGGGCTGTCACCGACTACGTTCAGGAGGAGTTCAATCGGGCGGATGCACTGCAAAGTGGCAGCAGGAAGGGCACGGTCGGCTTTGCCCTGACCATCTTGCAACGACGCCTGGCTTCCTCACCCGAAGCCATTTACCAATCGTTGAAACGGCGACGCGAGCGCCTGGAGAAGCGTTTGCGGGAGATGGAATTGATTTGGGTGCGTCCTAAATGAGTTGGGACAAGTTTTTGACGTTGTCTTTGCTTGTCAGGCCCACCCCACCGTGAACGGATGGGGCTACTGAGCAGCGACCCCTGAAGCGGGCTACAATAAGCCCCGTTCACGGGGCGTTGCTCG
>JAAENL010000260.1 GCA_024224435.1 Halieaceae bacterium | reverse complement strand
CGCTGGAGATGATAATCATCGTGAAGAGAAACGGGATGGAGGACCAGATCTCTATCAGGCGTTGGGAGAAGATGTCAAACCATCCGCCGGAATACCCCATGGCGCCGCCCACCAGCACCCCGACGGCAAAGCCCGTGAAAGCCACGAACAGGGCAAAAGCGAAACAAATGCGAAATCCATAAAGCAACTGGGATACGATCTCACGGCCCTGCTCGTCGGTGCCTAAAATCGGGAAGCCTTTCTGAAAGGGCTTGTGCGGCGGCGCGCCGGGGAGCCCCAAAAGCTGTTCCCTGGGCGAGTAAGGAAAAGGCGGCATCAGAATGGAAGCCTTGCCGCTTTCGAGCTCTTTACGAAGGACTCTCAACTGCTCAGCCTTTTTTCGAATGCCCTCGTATTCTACCAGCTTTGACTCCGGGAGCGGCTGGGAAGGGTCGTAAAGCAGCCCTCTGTTTTTTGCCTGCTCTTCGAGCACCTTGCGAAAGCGAGCCTCGTCCTTGGCGATGCCTTCCTCCATTTCTACTATTTTCGAGTCGAGGACGGCGGGGTCGCCGATCCAGGCGGCGTATTCTCTGCAGTCAAGGTCTCCGGCATCGTCTAGCCCGTAGTCATTGGCCGCGACCCGGTCGTTGAATTTAGCGAAAGGAATCAGAAAATTGCCCCAGTTGGCAATCGCCGAAAATTGAACCTTTTCGCCGTATTTAATATAAATGGGCTTGTTGTTTACGAAGAGCTCCAGCCCCAGACTCATGACCGAGGCCATGGTCACCAGCACGAAGCATGCGTAACCGCGTTTGATTTGCTTGAACCGCCGGATGCGCTTTTCGGTGAGAGGCGTCGGCTTCATGGCGAACCCAAGAACGCGACCCAAACCAGTGAAGATTCTTGGGATCATCTTGAAAGCGACCAGGTAGCTGACGGCGAACACCAGGGCCAGCTCCGCTAGTTTTAAGACAAAGGTCATGACGAGACTCCGAATCGTATGCGAGGGTCGATCATCGCCCAAATGATGTCGGATAAAATGTTGCCGAAGAGCCTGATCGCCACGCCTATTACTAGGGTTGCCAAGATAATAGGATAATCGCGCTGCACCACAGCCTCGTAGCCCATGAGCCCCATCCCCGGAATGTTGCAGACTTTCTCTATTAAGAATGATCCGGCGAACAAAATGCCCACTGCGTGGCCGATTCCCGCGGTTATGGGGATTAGCGAGTTTCGGAGTGCGTGGACGAATATGACTCGCTTTTCCGGCAGCCCCTTGGCGAACGCGGTTCGCACGTAATCGGCGCCCAGGTTTTCGAGAAGGCTGTTTTTCATGAGAATGGTCATTGTGGCGAAGGAGCCGATCATGTAGCCGGTAATCGGTATCAGCATATGGCGGACGCGGCCCAAAAGTGCTTGTAGATGGGTCAGTTGCTCGATGTTGTCGGGCTTGTAGCCCCCAAGGGGCAGCCAATCGACGTTTACCGCCACGCCGACCAGCAAGAGCATGCAAACTACGAAGCCGGGCATGGAATAGCCAAGAAAGACGACAAAGGACGAAGCGGTATCGAAAAAGCTGTGGTGTTTTATGGCTTTATAGACTCCCAGCGGCACGCACACAAGCCAAGTGAGCAGATAACCGATGAGTCCAAATTGAATGGAGATTTCCATCTTCGAGCCTATGAGCCCCAACACCGGCTCGTTGTGGGTGTAGGATCGGCCGAAGTCCAGCTGGACAATGCCGCTTAAGCGTTTCTCCACCTTGTAGATGAGTCCGACCTCGTTGATTTCAAATCCACGTTCGGCTGCTATCTGCTCCCGTTTGTCGCCCGCTGCACGGATGGCAGCGATCAAACTTAATGCCTTTTCGGTGTATTGTTTGTCTTCAGCCAACTCGGTTTCGGTAAACACGGCACAGTATTTGCCGTTTGCGTAGGTATGGCCTTTGGTCTCCAAAAAGGCCAGAAGCTCGTCGAGCTTGCCGTAGCCACCGCCCCGCAGCTCTTCGGCCCGGCGGTAAAAGCTCTTTTCGTCGGCCTTTAGCTTTTCTACCGCTTGATCTGAAAGCGTTCGATAAAGTCTGCCCCGAAAGACAACCTGCCCTTTGGGCGCAAGCAATTCGTCGAGCTCCCTTTCCCGCTCCCCTTGCTTTGCGAACAAGTCTTTAAGCGGTTTGAACGCTTCCCCGTGTTTTTCCATGGTGGCGGCGGGAACCCGCGTCTTGAAAGACCTTTGCCAAAGGCCCAGCCACTGCAAGTATCCGACGAGGATAGGGCGGTCCAACGCGTAATACTCCTCCAGCTCCTCCAGACCCTTTGCATCGAGCTGAAGATCGCCCTCGGAAACCGCGCCTCCGGATGACCCCCCGCCGCCCTCGCCGCGCAAGGCGGCCATCTTCATGGCGGTTTCGGCCTGCTCGATGGGGCCGCCGGGAACAACGCGCAAGATCGCGTAAACCATAAAGGTTATCGCGAAAAACGTAATTGGAACCAGCATTAGGCGTCGGATAAAGTAAGCGCTCATGCCGCTCATTGATTTACCTCGCTCATGGGCAGATCGTGCTCGTTCCACCAGGTCTGTTCCGGTGCAGCATACTGGTTAAGCGGCTTGTCAGGGTAGTTGGCGGTATTTGTGGCCTTGTTGGCCTGGGTTCGGCGATCGTGCGCTTCATCGTACCACCAATAAGCGATGATGCTGTTCGTGTCGCGGGCGAAGCGGCTCGCGTACTCGGGTGGGTGACCGAACTTATCCCAATAGATG
>JAAENL010000259.1 GCA_024224435.1 Halieaceae bacterium | reverse complement strand
AGGGCGGTGGTTAGCTTGATCGCCCGTGAATCTGACAGTGGTAGAACAGTTTGCACCGAACCCTTGCCAAAGCTCTCGGTTCCCATGATGACAGCCCGACTGTGGTCCTGCAGCGCGCCCGCGACAATTTCGGAGGCACTGGCGGAGCCCTGGTTGATCAGTACCACCATGGGTATGCCATCCGTGATATCCAGCGGGTCGGCACTGTAGGACACGTCGGCGTCTTCTACCCGTCCCTCGGTATAGACCACGGTGCCGCCATTGAGAAACAGGCTGGCTACGTCGACACTGGAGCGCAAAATGCCGCCAGGATTATTGCGCAGGTCAAGTACGAGACCTTTCAGCTTTTCCTCTGACTGCAGCTTTTGCAAAGCCTCTTTTACATCAATGCCAGTGCGGCGCTGAAATTGTGCTACCCGGATATAGCCATAGCCGTCCTCTAGCCAGCGCTCACGGACGCTGGCGACCTTGATGGTGTCCCGCACCAGCTTCACCTCAAACGGTTGGCTTTGACCCGTTCGCCCAATGGTCAGTTCGATGTCGCTCCCCTTGGGGCCGCGCATGATGTCGATAGCTTTGTTCAGTGACATGCCCTTGGCTGGCACGTTATCAAGCTTGAGTATGATGTCGCCGCTTTGCAGGCCTGCTGCTTCTGCAGGTGAGCCATCGATGGGAGAGATGACTTTGACGTAGCCGTTTTCCATGCCCACCTCAATGCCCAGACCACTGAACTCCCCCTTGGTGGTGTCCTGTAGGCCCTTGAAGGCATCTCTGGTCATGTACATGGAATGTGGGTCCAGACCCATCAGCATCCCCTGTATGGCGTATTCCAACAAGGTACTGTCATCGATTTCTTCGACATAGCCCTCACGAATCTGGTTGTACACCTCGGCGAAGGTGCGCAGTTCATCTAACGGTATGGCGCCCTGCTCCTTGGCCAGCGCAGAAGGCGCTACCACGACGAGAGTGATTGCGGCGAGGAGGCCAGACAGCGAATTGTAAAGCGGAGAAAGACGGCGCATGAGGGCGTTTAGACCAGTCCAATACAGATAGTCAAGTGTACCCTATTTCCCACGATGTGCGTCAAATAGGCTTTTCTACCGGCGGTGCGAAGTGTTTACTTGCACCACTTTGCCGGATCCACAGGTTTGCCCTCGTGCCGCACCTCGAAGTAGAGGCCGTGCTCCTCTGCGCCGCCACTATTACCGACTGTACTGACGGGCGAGCCGGCTGACACCCATTCCCCAACGTTCCTGGTCAGGCTCTCATTGTGCGCATACAGGCTCATGTACCCCTCCCCGTGATCAATGATCAACAGAAGACCGGAGCCTCGTAACCAGTCGGCGTACACCACCCTGCCCTGATGTATCGCCCGCACGACAGTGCCCTGCTGGGCCGGGATAGTCACGCCCTGCCAGCGCATCTTGCCCTGGTTGCGGGGCTGATTGAAGCGGTTTCTTGTTTTGCCAGTGACGGGCCAGACCATATTGCCACGGGCACTCTGGAACGCTTCATAGTTTTCGGGTATCGCGAGTTCCGTGACCGCTTCACGAATCGCGCTCAATAATTCTTCCAGTTGCTTACGGTCCTGTCGCTTCGTTTCGAGCTTTGCGTTTTTGCCGCTGATACTCTGCGCTAATGCCTGAACTGCTTTTTTGCGCTGCGCCTGTGCAGCGGTGACCTCGGCCTGCTGTTTTTGCAGTGTGCGGCCGCGCTGTTCCAGTTTCGTGAGACTGACATCTATGCGGCCTTGTAATATTTGAAGTTCGCGCAGTGCCTCCCGGTAGTCTTGCAGCAGTGTATTTCTCGCTGTCAGTAAGTAGCGGTAGTAGGCCAGCGAGCGTGCCATCGCGTGCGGGTCCTCCTGGTTGAGGAGAATTTTGAGTTGCCCCTGACGACCCATTTTCCAGGCACCTCGAATCTCTTGCGCGATGCGGCCTCTCTGTTTGTCCAATGCCGCCTGCTGTTCCGATCGATCTGCCTCCAGGGCCGACAGTGCTGCTTGCTCTGCTGTCATCTCGGCTTTGTTCTGACTGACATCCCGGCTCAGTGCGCCCAGATCGACTTCCGCCTCACGTAGCTGCTTTAGCAAATTGTCCTGTCGGT
>JAAENL010000258.1 GCA_024224435.1 Halieaceae bacterium | reverse complement strand
CCTAACTTCGACTCGACTGCCTTCGACAGGCTACATTCGGCCAGAGCTCATGTTGAAGGCAGGCAGCAGGCACGTCGAAGGGAATCGTCGCAGGCTGCGATTCGCTTGTTTTAAAATCGATAAAGCGTAGCGCCATCAATATTCAACGTTCGATGTTCGACGTTCGCGTGAGTCGCAGGCACACTGCGCTCAGTCTTAATATACAAACGGTGCGGTTCAAATGAACCTAACCCTACCTGCGCGGGTCCGTCCCCGTGCAGAAATCGCTGCTCGAACCCGTACGCGTGGTACGAAGCCAGTGCGGTTCGGTAACGGACCGTAACGAAGGGGCCAGGCAGCGATACTCCGGGAGGTGCCGCGTTTCGGCCTCCATGGTGCGCCAACCTCCGAACGTTGGTGAAGCGCCGGGATGTTTACACATCCTCTTTCTCCAGTCAGACGGTTACCGGAGAAAGACCATGGGGGTGTTTGGTGACATCGCCTGGAGAAAATGGCGCGGTGTGCTGACCGACGAGTTCCCACATGGTTCCCTATCAGGGATAAGTCCAGGCTATAAGGCAACGCCGAAATGCTTGGATGATGCCATGGCGAGCACGG
>JAAENL010000257.1 GCA_024224435.1 Halieaceae bacterium | reverse complement strand
GTGGGGTGATTTGCGGGTAGTCGCGGGTTGGGGTGTTCGTTCAGGATGACGGGTGTGTTGGGTTTGGTGGTTTACTCATGCCTCGTAAGCGTCGTGTCTGTCCGCCGGGGATGCCGGTTCATGTGGTGAAGTAGAGCAATTAACAGGCCAGCCACAACAGCCACTCAGGCCCGTCCCCAAACCCCGCCAATAATTGTTACTCTGACCCCATTAATTTAATGCATTAATGGGAGGTGACTAACTGTGCAGAGCATGCACAAAGCGGTACCCGGCGCGTGTTTGCTGTTGTTTGGCTTGGTGGGTTGTTCCTCACACGGCCCGCTGCAGGCATCTGACGAGCAGGCTGCAGAAGCGTCGTCGCCCGATGCAGCGGTAGAGCAATTGCCGGAAACGCAGCCAACGGCAAATGATACGGAATTGACCGCAGACGAAATTGCGACCCCGACTGATACCGAGTCGGAAGCCCCTGTTGGTATGGATGACTGGGAGACCATTGCCCCGTACGACCCATGCCCCAACCTGACAGAAGACACGGGCATATTGCTTGACCATTTGCGCAGGGGCTTGCATGCGGGCGCATGCTCTACGGCGGCGTGGTTTGATAGTTTTTTTGGCGACTCCGGGTTTGAGCCTGAGCCCAACAAAACCTTCGGCCGTATCGGCACCACGGCCTTTTGGGATGAGCGCGATCATTTTGACCCGGCCTTAAAATTGCGGGTGCGTTACGCACTTCCGGGGCTGAAAGACCGCTTTAGTGTAACGGTCGCACGAGACGATGAGGATGAGCTGCTTGAGGACCGTGGCATCGAGAGCTTTGATCCGATTCCGACGGAATTCGGGATCGCGGATGACGAGGACTGGTTGCTGGGGCTTGGGTATGCGGCCAAGAACGGCTTGCGCAGCGGCTTTAGTACGTATGCGGGTGTGCGTATTAGCAGCAAACTGGATCCGTATGTGCAGGCGCACTATCGCTGGAACAGAAACTTAGGCACTAAGACCATCCTGCGCTTCCAGGAAACTCCGTTCTGGAGCGATCGCCGGGGTGTGGGTACCACCACCCGAATCAGTCTGGACCGTATAGTTGCGCCCCGCGTCATGCTGCGCTGGGCGAACCTCGGTACGTTGGCGGAAGACGCCGAAGGTTTGAAGTGGAGCTCGGCGCTCATTGCCTATCAGAACCTGACGCGCCAGCGAGCCATGTCCTATTCCGTGCAGGCGGGGGGCTCTACCGATGCAGAAGTGACGATGGCCAACTACGGTTTCGAAGTGCGCTATCGGCAGCGTTTTCTGCGTGACTGGTTATTTGCGGAGTTCTACTCAAGCCTGTCGTGGCCGCGTGAGTTTCGCGAGGAAGAACGTGACTCCAATGTCGGGGTCGGCGTGACGCTCGAAATGTATTTCGGGAATCTTAAGGAAGTGCACTTGCGATAAATGGGGTCAGAGTAAAAACCGCTCATTATTTAGAACCCTTTACCAGGGCAACACTTCACCGTCCCACTGATAAAACACACCCGAATCTTCCATCGTCATACTATCTATCAACGCAATCATGTCGTCGATTGCGGTGCGCGGTACCAGTCGTCCGGCTTTCATCATCATCTGGTAATTGCGTGGCACGCTGGTGGGGTCTGCGGCGTTCATGTAGTCCTCGGTGTCGACGGTGCCAGGGCCGATAATGCCTACGATCACGCCTTTGCGCTGCAGGTAAATAGCGTAGTTCTTCATGGCCATGTTGAGGCCGGCTTTGCTGGTGCGGTAGCCTATGTTGATGGGTACTTCGAGTGTGCCGATCGAGCCGCCGGTTGAGGTCATGGCGATAATTTTCTTCTGCTCGCTCATTTCGACATTCGCCTGAAAGGCTTCCGACACTTTTAACGGGCCTATAATATTGACCTCAAGTATTTCCTCGAACCAGTCGTAATCCATTTTGCCAAAGCGGCTGATGCCGAAGCGGAAGGCGTTAATGGCAGCGTTGTTCAGCAGCACATCAATAGGCACACCGTTGTATTTCTTGGCCAGTGCGGCTATTTCTTCGTCATCGATGATGTCCAGTGTTTCCACCACGACATTTGCATGGGTGCTGGCCAGTGCATTCAACCGGTCGGCCTTTTCCGGTGAGCGGCACGTTGCGATCACGTTCCAGTCCAGCGCGGCATACTCTTCGGCGAAGGCTAAACCGTGGCTGGCATTCGCTCCGGTAATCAGCACCGTTGGTTTATCCGGGTTGGGAAAGCCGGCACGAGCGGTGATAGACAATAAAGAAAGTATTAAGAACAGACCGGTCAGGCGGACGCTAGATATCGATTTCATTTCAATTGCTCTCTAAATTCCTGATGCTCATGAGAGTAGCGTGTTCCGTAGCC
>JAAENL010000256.1 GCA_024224435.1 Halieaceae bacterium | reverse complement strand
GTCTGCAAAACCAGAGGTCTCGACACCAGCCCGTGCCGGTGCAGCCCTTTTCGGCGTGACCGTTACCACATAGCGCAGTGGACCACCCGCTTGCAGGGCATCGAAGGGATAGCAGGTAACCAACACCAGTGCCTCTGCCGTCACATTAACCGACAAAGACGAGCGACTCGCATCCACAATCTGCAGCGACCGCACCTCATAGTCGAGTATTTTCCCCGAGGCCACCTGTAATTGCAGCGTCTGACCTTTTTGCATGTGCTGCAAAAACGCAAAATGGGTATCACGATGGCCGCCTATAACCGCGGTACCCGCCGACCCTAACCGGGCTGAGGGCAGCGCGCGGCCGGGACCGAAGGCTAGCGCGTTACCAGAATCGCCCTCCAACACCAGCAGATCGACACCCAACGCATCGACGCGTAAACGCCCCACCGGCCATGTATCAGCCCATGGCCAGGGCTTGATCGCGGATTCCTCGGAACGCAGGGTTTGCTCCCAGGCCTTCTCAATTAACAGCGGTGCCAACCCTGCCTTGGCCTTAATGATCACCGCGCCGCTCAGTTGCTGTATGCCGAGTGCCAGAAGACACAGCACGATGACATTGCTAACCCTGCTACTTATCCTCTGCTGGCGCATCGTCCACCTCCGGCCGGCGCAACACGTGCACTACCATCGCGAGAAACAGGCAGAAAACCCCGAGCCACACCTTTGCAGGGCCCGATGTCGCCGTGCGCGGGTAGGCAAAGCTCTGCGGGCTTTGCCCCTCGGGAGGTGTATTGCGCACCGCCTTGCGGCCAAGACTGTCGCCGGCCGGCCGGGACACTACTTCTTCAACCGCAACGAAGCTGGTGTAGGGGCTCAGCAGCTGATGAGCAAGCGCGAGAGGCAGAACCTCTGCACGCACTGACGCCTCATCGCGTCCGGTGATTTTTTGATCCAGCAAACCCGCTATTTTACGTCTTGCCCAAAGACTGGCCACACCAAGGTGCCGGCCGGTGTTAGCGGCGCTGGCGTCGGGCGCCATTTGCACACGCTGCCGCCAGGGCTGGCCGTTAACCCGACCACTGACGGTAATTTCGCCCTGCGGCAATGTCGGTCCCAATTTCGCAACTACGGACAACAGCTGGCCCTGGTAGAGATCCGGTATCCGGCTTGGCCAGGCCTCCGCAGGCGCATCCCAGTCCACTTCGAAGTCCACAGCTGCTGGCCGCTCCAACTGCTTGAACAGTGCGGCCATCTTCGGTGCGACATTCTCCAGGTCCCCGATATGCGTGTGGCTACCTCGCCCGAATTCCGCCGCTTTACGCATAAACCAGCCGTTTGGCGCCGACCCGATACCCACCGTGAATAAACGACTGTCGCCCAGATCGGACGACACCGCCTGCAGCAGTGCAGCCTCGTTGCCAACTGCTCCGTCTGTAATGAACACCACCTGGCGCAGTGTCGCTCTATCGCGCTGGGCCTGCTCATCGAATGGCACAGCCAGCGCCGCGCGCAGCGCGGGCAACATCTCGGTGCCGCCGCTCGCACTGAGGTGTCGAACAAACTCCTGGGCTCTGTGAATGTTGCGCTGACTGGCGCGCACAGGTTTTCGGTACAGCGCCTGATGATCCGAGTTAAATTCGATAATGTTGAAATAATCCTGTGGTCGCAGCTGTGCGAGTGCTTTAGACACACTGGTCCGCGCCTGCTCTATCGACACCCCGCCCATCGAGCCGGAGGTGTCCACGACAAAAATAATTTCTCTGGCCATCCCAGCTGGCATGCGATTGGCCGCCGGTGGCACCACCATCAAAAGCGCATAATAATCATCATCGATTTTCTCGGTAAACAGCGCCGCTTTGGGTGCGGCGCCACTCACTGGTTGCCAATTGAGTACAAAATCCCTATTCATTTCGCTGACGTCGTTGACCAGGCGAATGCTGTACACGCCCGCTCGGCGCGACAGGGAAATATCGTGATAGGGCGAGTCAACCTCTGCCAGAGGCATACCTACATCCAGCTGCGCCGTGATCTCGATGGGGTTGAGCGGTGTGTGGCCGTCTCCCGCCGACGGGTAAGAGCGCGGGGAGATCGCGTCGGCATCAGGTACCTGGTCGGTCGGTTGCGCCCAACCGAGGTAGTTGTCGACGACCACGGTTTCATCGTTTTCCAATGCTTCTTGATTACGAAGCGGCGTGCCGGGAAAATAGCGCGGCGTGATGGTCATCGGAAAGCGCAGCGAAAACACATCGTGTGCGTACTCCACCGCCTGCACATACTCCATATGCACTGTAATTTTTTCACCAGGCCCAATATTCGCAATCTTATTGGTAAAAAGGTTGGGGCGCTGCTGCTCCACCAGACTGGCTTTCTTGCCGGCGCGTTTCGCGGCCTGATAGATTTTTTTTGCCTCCAACCGTTCTTTGATTTTTCCTACAATGCGACGGTTACCCAGCTGCATCTCAAGATGACGCACCGCTGCATTTTCAGGTAGCGGAAATGCATACACCCCCTCCAGATAACGATCGGACGTGTTACGGAACGTTTGCTCCACGCGCACCGTCGCGATCATGCCCGTAACATCAAAGTGAACCTTGCTGTCTTGCACCCAGGCGGGCAAATAACGACCGGTGTTTTCGTCAAGCATCAACAGATGCCCGCTACCCACCCCATTCAGGTCTGGCTCCTCGCTGTCGGCTGAGTCCGCCGCCCCGACCGGTGCAGCAGACAGCAGAAGCAGCAGACAACCGCCCAGCAATAGCGCCGGCACGTAACGGAAAGCAAGCCACAGTCGCACACTGCCGAATAAACGTGCGGCCTTTGTATAGGGGTGACACACATAATAGGGGTAATTCATACGATCTCTCCTTGGGTTTCACCGTATTCAAACGAATCGATAGGGCGAAATGAGGGATCGAATAGGGCTTTTCTGTGATAAATAATGGCGAATTATGTCAGCCCCTTGTGATCGGCCTGTGTATTTGGAAGTATGCCCAGTGAAACGTAACCTGTGTCGGGAAGAGGTATGCCACACCATATCGCCATCGTTGAGGACGAAGCTGCTATTGCTGCAAATTATCGCGATGCACTGCAGCGCAGGGGCTATCGGGTCTCGATTTTTCAGGATCAGGCCAGCGCCAGCGCTGCCTTCAGACAACAGCTGCCTGAGCTTGCCATCATCGATATCGGCCTTGGTGACGATATTGAAGGGGGATTTGACCTGTGCCGGGATTTACGTAGCCGAAGCCCCGAACTGCCCATCGTTTTCCTCACCGCGCGCGATTCGGAGCTGGATATGATCTCCGGCTTGAGGCTGGGTGCGGATGACTATTGGACCAAGGACATCAGTCAGGACTACATGCTTGCCCGAATAAGCGCGCTGTTCAGGCGACAAAAGGCACTGCGCATACCCGAGCAGCAGGACGATATCCTGCAGCGAGATGAACTCACCCTGAACGTGGAACGCATGACCTGCACGTGGCGCAATGAAGCGATTGAGCTGACGCTGACCGAGTTCCGGATAATCAGTGAACTGGCCAATCGGCCAGGGCAGGTAAAGTCTCGTCAGCAACTGATGGACGCGGCCGATGTTGTACAGGATGACAATACGATCACCTCTCACATCAAGCGCCTACGACGCAAGTTTGTCGACAGCGACGACAGTTTTGACAGAATTGAGGCGGTCTATGGTGTTGGCTATCGCTGGTCGGGGAAGTAGCGCGTGAATCTCCGTCGCCAGTTACTGCTGGTGAGTCTGTTGTTACTCTCGCTCCCCTGGGCAGGATGCCAATTTGTGCGGGAGATGGAGGGCGCGATGCGCGAGGGGCAGACGCAGTCGCTGCAGGCGACAGCCCAGGCTATCGCCACCGTATTGAGCTCACAGGAACGTCTTTTATACCCCACTGCCCTGCGGCGCTCTGCGGCAACCGATGAGTACCTATCCCTCTATGCCGTTCCAACGCAGCAGAATGTTTATATTGATGGTTACGATGACGGCTGGGAAAATATTGAGAGTCGTCGTTTCAGCGGCGCGCCCGACTCTCAACTACAGGTAACGGTCAGGGCGCAGACCCACGGCGGTTATCTTTTTCTGATGCTGAACGTAAAAGACCCCGAGTCGGACTTCCATAAAATCGGACATCCCACGCAACCAAATGGCGACCGGCTGATTTTAAGGCTATGGCACAACAGCACTCTCCATGAGTATGTTATTAGTGCCATAGCACCCGGGAGGGTGAGCGCAAAGGCAGGGAGCATAGGCACAGGCCGATTTGATCCTGCGGACATTCACGGCTACTGGCAAGATGCTGTGGGCGGTTACACGCTCGAGCTGAAAATTCCACTCAACTATACAGACGGCAGGCTGGGATTTTACGCAGTGAATGATCTCGGGGATGGTCGGGAAACGGATACGGCAGGCAACATCAGCCCTGACAAACTGGAAACGCCGCCGTGGCTGATATACAGCCCTGAGGAACTGCAGGCCCTGCTCGCCCCGTTCAGCCAACAAGGTCGTCACATCCAAATAGTGGACAACGACGGCTGGCAGACTGCAGACATAGCAACGGGCGAACACAGTGCGCGAACCGAGCAAAACACTTTTTGGCTGTTGCAGTTACTCTACCGCAGCATTCTTTCGCAGACAGCCCTGGCGACACGCCCTACTCCGCCCCGACCGGGAAAAATTGCGGGGGCAGAAATTCACAGCGCACTGTCCGGGGCCGTCGCCAGTCAACAATATCGTGACCCACAGTACCGCACACGTACGGTCCAATCCGTTGCCGCGCCGATAATCGACGAAGACGGTATTCTGGGTGCGGTTGTGATTCGCCAGAGCGGTGAAGCTTACCTCTCATTGACGGATCAGGCGTTCAGCCGCTTGCTGAGCTACAGTCTGCTGGCGATGGCGATTGCGGCACTGGGGCTGCTCGGATACGCCAGCCTACTGTCGTGGCGTATCCGTAAACTGTCTCATGCTGCCAATAACGCGATCAACGCAGACGGGCGTGTAACAGAAACGTTTCCGCGCAGTACTGCCCAGGACGAAATTGGTGAATTATCGCGGCACTACGCCAAATTGCTTGATCGTGTCAGGGAGTACAACGACTACCTGCGCACACTCAGCCGAAAGCTATCCCACGAGCTGCGCACACCCATCGCCGTTATACAAAGCTCTCTGGATAATCTCGAGCACTTCGATGATCAGACCACTGAAAGGCCTGTGTACTTGCAGCGCGCGCGCGAGGGCCTCGCGCGACTGCAACGCATTCTGAACGCTATGAGTGAGGCCAATCGTCTTGAGGAGAGCATCAGGAACAATACCCCAGAGAAACTCGACCTGGTGCCATTAGTCACTGAGTTGTTTGCCGTCTATCGCGGAATTTATCCCCAATATCAACTCTCACTGGATATTCAGGATACAAGCGCCCCGGTGACCGGCGTCGCTGACTTAATTGTGCAGGCTCTGGACAAACTGATGGAGAATGCCGCCTCGTTCTGTCGCGCAGGGGACGACATCATGCTGCAACTGCACAGGGAAGAGAACAGCTGGAACCTGTCACTTTCCAATAGCGGGCCTACCCTGCCCCTGAGCTTGCGCGACCGCTTGTTCGACCCGATGGTGTCACTGCGAAAAGAGCAGACCGGCGACGTACATCTAGGACTCGGTTTACATATCGTGAGTTTAATCTCTGATTTTCATGGCGGGCGAGTGACCGCGGACAACCTACCCGATGAATCCGGGGTCATCTTCTCCCTGTGCTTCCCGATGGAAAACTAGTTCACGATCCAATCTGGGCGCTTAGCAAACCCTATCTGCAGTATGGAATCGGTGAGTCGCGGGATTTGCTACTCAGTGGCGTATTCTTTCGAATAATGACCAGGCATGGTGTGACGTCAATCATCTTTGTGCGGTTATGCAGGCTTTTTACTG
>JAAENL010000255.1 GCA_024224435.1 Halieaceae bacterium | reverse complement strand
GGCTGGCAGTTGGACAGCGCCACCTGCACCGGCGGCAGCGACAGCCTGACAGATGAAACCCTCTCGGTGGCCGTTGGCGTGGGGGAGGATGTGGCCTGTACTTTTACCAACGTAGACTGTCCGGCCCCGCTCGCGATCTTGGATGAGACCGAACTGGCGAACTGCATCACCTTGGCCAATGTCAACTCTGGCGCAGACCTGGGTCTGGGCGCGGATGTCACCTTGAGTGCGGCGCTGCCGACCATCGACACTGCGATCACGCTCAACGGCAATGGTCACTATGTCGATGGAAACAACGGCGTGCGCGTGTTCGAGGTGACAACGGCAGGCAACTTCAGCGTCGACAACATCACGATCCAAAATGGGTCAACTTCATGGGGCGGCGGCATTTACAACGACGGTACGCTGACGGTAACCAACAGCGCCCTCTCTGGCAATGTGGCCACCTCTGGCGGTGGCGGCATCTACATCGGCGGCGGTGGTACGCTGAATGTGACCAACGGCACCTTCTCTGGTAATTCGGCCAACAACGGCGGCGGCATCGTCAGCTACGGCGGCACGCTGACGGTAGCTAACAGCACCTTCTCTAGCAATTCGTCTACCGACAGCGGTGGTGGCATCAGCAGCGACGAGTCTCTGGTGACGGTAACCAACAGTACTTTCTCTGGCAATTCGGCCGACAATGATGGCGGCGGCATCCTCAACAGTGCCGGCACCACACTGAAGATGACCAACAGCACCTTCTCTGGCAATTGGGCATCTCGCGGCGGTGGTATCTTCGACTTAGGGTACGGCTGGGTGACACTGACCAACAGCACCTTCTACAGTAATTCGGCTACGCTGGACGGCGGCGCGATCTATAAGGATGATGACACAGAAGTCAACCTGGCGGGTAATATCTTTTCCGGCAGCGCACAGTGTAGTGGAACAATGACCGACAATGGTTACAACCTCTCGTCGGACGACTCATGTAGCTTTGACGAATCGCTGGCGGATGGATCAGCTGACAATGCCACACTGAACCTGGGCGCGTTGAGCGGTGGTGTGCATACGCCCGGTGCGGGCAGCGACGCGATTGGCGTCATCCCCAACGGGACGACGATCACCAACAATACGGTCAGTTGGACCTGCAACCAGAGCGGCTTCACCGACCAACTGGGCAGCAGCCGCCCCATTGTCACTGGCGACGCCTGCACCAGCGGCGCGGTGGAGGTAGTGCCGCTGCCGATCTGTGATATTAGTAATGCCAGTATCACCAAGATGGGCGCGACCACTGCCCAACTATCATGGACGAATTCTGGTGATCCGGCTGCGGAGTACAGACTGTTTTGGAGTTCCTCGCCCTATAGCGGGTACGCCCATCTCGATGAGACGGTTTCTGGCACCAGCCACAACGTCACCATTGACCCCCTCCAGAATTACTATTATGAAGTGAGAGGTTATGCAGATGCCGGTGATGCCGACGGCGACTATAGCTGTAAATCAGGTGAGTTTGGCGTGTTTTCCTTTGGGATTGTGCCTGGGAGTTAGGGATTGGAGATTAGGGATTAGAGGAAGAACGGCCGT